>JAZNWX010000001.1:0-9583 GCA_045593575.1 Eubacteriales bacterium
CAGATGTAAGAACTGTTGACGAAATTGCTCGTTCAGCAGAGCTTGGAACCAATCTTTATGCGGATGACCTTATCGTTTCTTACTTACTTAATGAAAAAAGTGGTGAAAATGATATTATTGACCTCTCCGGCAACGGATATACTATTCAAAAAGAATGGATTGACAGTCGCGAAACAACACTTGATTATTCATATTCCTTTGCAGTAATTGGTGATACACAGTGGTTGTCTAAATATAAGCCCGAAAAGATGGAGGGCATTTACGATTGGATTCTTGAAAACAAGGATGACAAGAAGATTGCTCACGTTATGGGACTTGGAGATATTACTGAGGATTGGAACACAGCCAACAAAGAAGTTGAATGGGTAAGAGCTCAGGAATATATCTACAAATTAAACGGAGTTATTCCTTATTCTGTTGTTCGTGGTAACCACGATGAATCAAAATACTTTAACAAGTATTTTGCAACAGAAGAGTACATTAGTCAGTTTGGCGGACACTTTATGGTTGAAGGTGACGTAAGAAACTCCTACAAAGAAATTATCATTGGTTCAACCAAATATTTGCTCTTGACATTGGATTTCGGTGCAAGTGATGAAATACTTGACTGGGCAAACGATGTAGTTCTTGCCCATCCCGACCATAGAGTAATTGTTACAACACACGCATATCACGGATTTGACGGCGGTCACCTCAATTACGATAACGTTATGTCCAGCGGTAATATCACTTCTGCTTCCGACGTTGATACAAGTGTTGGTGACAATGTTGGAAGAGGATATAACAACGGTCAGGCTATGTGGGAGAAATTCGTTTCGCTTCATCCCAATATCTTCCTTGTAATGAGTGGCCACACTCCTCTTGAAGACGTATTTGTTTATAAAACTGAAGGTGTTCACGGTAACGTTGTTAATCAGATGCTTATTGACCCTCAGTGGATGGATCCTCAAAAGGACGGCGTTGGTATGGTATGTATGCTTTACTTCTCTGAAGACGGTAGTCAGATGGAGGTTGAGTGGATTTGTACCGACACAGGCAAATATTATAAAGAACAGAACCAGTTCGTTCTTGATTTAACTGATTCCTTTAATGCACCCGCACACGAATTCTATGATTCCTATAATGAAACATATCACTTTAAGGCATGTGAATGTGGCTATACTTATAACGATCAGCCCCACATTTACGACGGCGGTGTTCTCAATGCAGACGGATTTATGGAATATACCTGTGAGTGCGGATATAAGAGAATTACATCTGCAACAGATGATCCTGTAGCACTAGAGCTTCAGGCGTTGCTTGAAAAATACTACTATAACGGTGTATATTACAGAGATACAGTAGTTGGAACAAGCACAGTAACAACATTCTTCGGCGGTGACAAATTCTGGACCACTGATAAAGATGATTTTGCTTTGACTGCTGACTATTTGACATTATACGATCTTATAATGGGTAAACGCGGTGATCTCAGACTTGATCTTGGTTGGAATGTTTACGAGGGAGTTTACTCCTCTTCAAACGAAGATACAATCAAGGGCGTTTGTATGTTCGTTTTGGGAACAGATAGTACAAACGGTATTACTAAGGTTAGTGTTGAAGAAAACGGTGCTCAGCTGATGATTAAACTCTGGGCAAATGACAGCCTGGCAGGTGCAGCAACAGTTGGACTTTACGCAACTACCACACTTGTTAACCAGAATTCTGAAACACTTGACGTGATTTATACAAAAGCAAATGCTAACGGAATGTGCGAAATTACAACTCCTGAAATTGACGGTCTTGTAGCTGAATACGATAAGATTATCTTGAGCATTAAGCACGATGAGTTGTCAAAGACAGTCGTATATTCAACAATCAGCATTTGGGACGGTACTTCAGTAAGCAGCAGTTTGAAGGGCTCAGGTACAGAGTCAGATCCTTTCTTGATTGAAAGTGGTGCAGACCTTGCCTATATCAGAGATGTTGTAAATTCTTCTGCCGCTACAACACCCAACTTCTCAGGTAAATACTTTAAGTTGACACAGAGTATTGATCTTGCAGGTTATGATTTCTATATCGGAGATTATCCCGGTTGGGCTTCAAGAAAGGGATTCCACGGATTCTTTGACGGAAACCATTGTACAATCAGAGGTGTTGTTTCAACCAAATCCTTGTTTGGTACGATTGAAACAGGTACTCTTAAGAATCTCAGCGTTTACGGTGAGGTTTACGGAAATGCTACAGTTGGCGGTATAGTAGGATATGTTGCTAACGGTGGTAAACTTGAAAATCTTACAAGCTATGTAACACTCAGCGGTGTAAATACACTTGGTGGTATTGTTGGTAATGCAGAGAATCAGGCTTCAACAGTTATCAACTGTGTAAACTACGGTAGCGTAACAGGTACAAGCTGGATAATTGGCGGTGTAGCTGGTTCAGGCGGTGATATGATTGTTAATTGTGTAAACCACGGTAACGTAACAAGTACTGATGACGTTGTTGGTGGTATTGTTGGTTCTACAAAGACAACGGGATCCATTACAAACTGCTACAACTACGGTAAAGTTACTGCTCGCGGAAAGACGGGCGGTATTGTTGGTATGACAAATAAACCTGTTTCGGGTTGCTATAACTACGGTGAAGTAAACGGAACTTGGGGTCTTGGCGGTATTGTTGGATATATTACAACGGGCGAATCTGCTCAGATTACAAATTGTATAAACAATGGTAACGTTGTCGGTGTGACAACAGCTGTTGGCGGTGTTTTGGGACTTTCTGAAAACGGCAGTGGAGTTGTTGTGATTAGAGATTGTATTAATAATGGCAATATCAGCACACCCAGCTGGGGCTGTGGAGGTATTGCAGGTGATACACACGGAGAAGTTTCCAATTGTATCAACAACGGTGAAATTACAGCTCAGGGAGATATTGGCGGTGTTGTTGGTAAGTGCTACGGTAAGATTACAGAATGTACAAACAACGGAAAAGTAACCGGCAGACAAGCGAATATCGGTGGTATTCTTGGACGTCTTCACGTTTCAACTCACCTTGATCTCATCAATACAACCAACTATCAGAAAGGTACGGTTGAAGGTCCTAATGCACAAGAAATTATAGGACTTGTAGAATAATAATTAATTTCGGTAAATTGGCTTGCGATTTGCGATTTTTCGCAAATCGCAAGTGTGAAGGGAATTAACATAATAATGAAAAAGATAGCATTAATTTTAATTTTGGCAATGTTAATTGCGTTGCCCCTCATAGGCTGTTCAGAAAACGAGGTCGAAGCCCCACAGAAAGAAACCGGTTGGATTTTCGGTACGGGTGAACCTGCAATTACAGAAGGTCTTGTTGACGGACAGTTATATTTTGATGAGGAATCACTTGGTTTGTATGAATATAAAAATTCCGCTTGGAATTTGATTGGCTATTTGTATGACGAAAAGATTGAGCCATCCGATGAGGAACCTTTTTTGGCAATCAAAGATGGTGAATGGTATATTGAGGGTGTAAGAACCAATATTCTTGCTACAGGTGATAATGCAACTGTTTCATCCTTAACTATTGTCAACGGATATTGGCATATCAACGGTGTTGATACAAAAATATACGCGGGTGGAAAAGCTGACACACCCACACCCGACTCAGGCAAGCTTACTGATGAAGAATTCAGAGCACAGCCGTCAAGTTATGGCTCACCGTGGCAGCCAAATGCTACAACACGTATAAAAATCACAGTTAAAATTGAAATGTCAAAAGGAACGAAGATAAAATTCCTTGGTGACACTTCAGTTTATTGCTGGGGTGTTCTTGAAACAACCAACAAGGACGATCCTACAGCATCAGGTGTTTGGAAGGATAGTTATTGGAATACCGCATGGGACGATCCTACGGTTGATACATATGCAACCACTTATTCAAAGGGATATTTTGTCTTGACAGTCGGCAAGCTTGATGCTTCAGGAACGCCCAATCTTGTTTTCACCCAGGAAGAGCTTGATAACATCTATAATATGTTTGAAATTGACGGTATAAAGGCAGAGTTTGTTAATGTAAACAGCTCAAATAATAACGGAACAAGCAGCAACGTGGCATCAAATGAGAATATGGTTAGTATAAACCATCGCGGTTGGCATCAAGCACCCGAGAATACACTGTCCGCCTACAGAGAGTCATATCTTCACGGATTTAAATTCGTTGAATGTGACGTTCAGTTTACAAAGGACGGCATTCCCGTTCTTCTTCACGATGACACAATTGATCGCACCTCAAACGGTAGCGGTAACGTAAGTCAAATGACTTATGCTGAGCTTCTGGAATATGATTTTTCCTATGATGACAACGATAATGTAAATGATTTCAGTGCATACAGAGGGGAAAAGATTCCCACCTTTGAGGAGTTCATTCAGCTTTGTAAGACACTTGATCTTTGTCCTTACATTGAAATCAAGGGAAGCATAACAGACGCACAAGCAAAAGAGCTTATTAAGATTGTTGCTAATGCGAATATGAACGACAAGGTTTCATACCTTAGCTTCTCAGGTGATGCTTTATCAAAGATTGCGTCCTATTGTCCCACTGCAAGAATTGTTTGGGTAATTACTGATACAAATGCAACTAAGATAGCATCCACAAATATTCCTTTTGCTAAGACAAACTTGATGACAGGTCAGAATCAGGTTGTATTTGATATCTGGTACACGTTGGCTACTCAGGAAGTTGTTGATGTTGTCAGTGCAGAGAATATTCCTCTTGAGGTATGGACGGTCAACGATATAAATGCAATTTATAATTTGCATCCGTACGTCAGCGGAGTATCAAGTGATTATCTCAACGCAAAGCAGATTCTTATTGATGCCGAATTAGGCAATTAAAATGAAGAGTGTCAAGAAGAAATGTTGATTTTTCAACTTTCTTCTTGACGGCTCGGCAAGTATTTTTTGTGTACTAAAGTGCATTTAACAAATGCATTTTATTATAAAAAAAATACTCAAAAGGAGTGTAAATATGTTGAAATTAAGAAATGAATATCCAAGACCGCATTTCAGAAGAGATGAGTGGTTATCATTGAACGGAAAATGGGAATTTGAATTTGATGATAACAAGGACGGCGAGGCGAGAGGTCTATACAAAGGCGATATCAAGCTCTCAACAGAAATCAACGTTCCTTTTACATATCAGTATTCCGAAAGTGGCATAGGTGACAAGTCCTTTCACGATACCTTGTGGTACAGAAAGAGTTTTGTATATGACAAGGCGGATAAGGACGTGATTTTGGGCTTTAATGCAAGCGACTATATTACAACTGTATGGATTAACGGTCACTATGCTATAAGTCATAAGGGAGGTTTTGCACCTTTTACCGTTGATATTACAAAATATCTCAACGCGGGTGAAAATGCTATCGTTGTCAGATGCTATGATCCATTAGATCCTACTATTCCAAGGGGAAAGCAATCCTGGTTGAACGATCCGTTCAGCTGCTGGTATGTACCAAACAGCGGTATTTGGCAGAGCGTGTGGATTGACTATGTGGGCAAGGATTCAATTGACGATTTTTCTATTACACCCGACATTGATACAAATTCCTTCAGCGGTGAGATAAAGCTTAGAAATGCATTGGCTGATCTTATTGAGATAAAGGTTTATTACGATAATAGAATGATCAAAAGACAGATGTTCAGCCCCGATGGAAAATATACCCGCTACTCCGTAAATATGATGGAGATCAACTACGTTGACGAGGTTACATATTGGGCACCCGAGCATCCCAATCTATATTACGTTGATATTAATTTGTACAAGGATGATGTTCTTCTCGACTCGGTTCATACAAGATTCGGTATGAGAAAAATCAGTGTTCAGGACGGAAGAATTCTTTTGAACAATAAGCCCCTTTATCAGCGTTTGATTTTGGATCAGGGATACTGGAAGAATTCCGGTCTCACAGCACCAAGCATTGAGGAGATCAAAAAAGACATTATCCTGACAAAGGAAATGGGCTTTAACGGTGCAAGAAAGCATCAGAAGTTTGAAGATCCGTATTTCTATTATTATGCGGATGAATTGGGACTTTTGACTTGGTGTGAGATGCCCTCGTCATACAATTTTAACAGTGATGAGGTGGCTTACGTTACAGATGAATGGCAGAAGATTGTCAATACTGCCAAGAAATTCTCATCCGTAATTACGTATGTTCCGATAAATGAATCCTGGGGTGTCAGAAAAGTACTTGTGAATAAAGAGCAGCAGAGCTTTGCAAAATCCTTGTATTATTTGACAAAGTCATTGGATAACTCCCGTTTGGTATCAACAAATGACGGTTGGGAGAATATTTCTGACAGTGATATTCTGGCAATTCACGATTATGCGGCCCTTGGTGAAGAATTCAAGTTAAGATACAACGACAACACGTATGATACTGCCTTCCAAACATTCAGAAGAGTGCTTGCAAATGATAATGAATACAGAGGTCAGCCCGTTCTTTTGACCGAGTTTGGCGGAATTATGTTCGAAAAAGATCAGCATAACGGAAACTGGGGATATAATTCAGCTGCAAAGAATGACAGTGAGTTTTTTGGCAGATTGAAGGCACTTGTTGACGGCATTTATGATGCTGATTATCAGGGATTCTGCTATACGCAGTTGACCGACGTTCAGCAAGAGGTAAACGGATTGCTGGATGCCGAGCATAATCCAAAGGTTGATGTTGAAAAAGTAAGAAACGTAATTTTAAGATAGTGCTATGAGAAGATTATTGATTATTTTTTTTGTGTTGGCAACGGTTTTAGTTGCCTGCACACCGCAAGGACCCGTGGATGAACCTAAGCCCAAAGAATATCTGATTGAAAATGAGGATTACATTGATGTGACTTCAAGCTATGACGGAGAAGGGTTCGAGTATGACGAAACCTTGTGGTATATGAATCAGTTAAAGGATGTTCCGCTACCCGATCCGTACGTGTTTGTTGAAGATGACACGTACTATATAGTTGGCACAAGTGACAGAAACAATAACGTTGTCGATTGCTATGTAACGTCGGATTTTGTCCATTATGAGTTGCACGAAGCAATATATAATCCTGCCTTGTATGATGGATGGGAGGATAAGAGTGCAGCCTCGGTTTATGCTCCTGAAATCTATTGCTTTGACGGTGTGTATTATTTGTATTACAGTGCAGAGGACGAAACAAAAATTCGCAGAAACAGTGTTGTAGTAGCTGACAATCCCCTTGGCCCTTATGAGCCTTTGGTTAATAATGAGGTTGACGGATTAAACAATCCATTGTTCCATAATTCCGAATACACGAAAAGAGCACTTGACGCAACCGTTTTCACGGATGATGACGGTAAGATGTATATGTATTTTACCGTGACACAATCAACGCAGCATATAGTTGGTGTTGAGCTGATCTCACCATATCAGCCCGACTGGTCAACCTATAAAGACCTTATAATCCCCGGTACTGTTGACACAGAAAGCGAAGAGATGATTCTTGAGTGGGAATTGATGCGAGATAATAAGGTTCAGATTGCCGAAGCTCCGTTTATGATAAAGAGCGAAGGCAAATATTACCTGACCTATTCTGTAAACGGTGCATTTAATAAGTATTATAATGTTTGCTATGCAGTTTCGGATTCCCCTATGGGCAATTTTGTCAAGCCCTATGAAGAGGGAAAAATATGGACAAATTTGCTTATGGGATTCCCGGGTACAAACGATACCGAGGATCCTGTATACAGTCAATGGAGTGGCTTTTCATCCGGAACGGGGCATCATTGCTTCTTCTATTGCGGTGATGAGCTTATGATCGGTTATCACGCACATCAGAACAGAGATTGGAACTCAAAGGATTATACCGAGAGATTTTTCGCATTTGACTATGTGTATTTTGATGAAAACGGTGTTCCGTATTGCAACGGACCAACATATTCGCTCATCAATTTGCCAAAGAGTATAAGTGCCGCTGAGAATATTGCCGATAACGGAAGTGTTTCGGGTGACAATGTAGAAAATCTTCAAAATGTTAACGATAACTATGTTGTTAATTGCTATAATCTTGAATCTAAGGATAATGAGGTGACTTTAGGTAAGGGAGAGTCCACCATTGAGATAGAATTTGATAAATCCTATGAAATCGTTGGTGTGCTTGTATATAACAGCTCATATTATGATGATTATATAATTGAAATCGAATACATCGATTTTGGAAACGGTAATGTTATTCACTATCCGCAGTTCTGTGAGGATTTTTACGTTAATACAGAAACGGAATTTATTCGTCCCGGCAGCTGCATCAATCTGCAAATTCTTAACACGTTCAACGCAGAAAGTGTTACAATCGGATTTAATTTGCCGGACGGTGGAAGCATTAACGAAATAGTGATTTTGGGAAAATAAAGTTTAAGATTAATGGAAAAAATATGAAAAAATATCTTTTGCCTAATACAGGTAATTACTATAAAGCAAATTTACACGTTCATACTACAGTTTCTGACGGTGAATTGAGTCCCGAAGAGATTAAGAGAATATACTCTGAGAGGGGATATTCTGTGGTTGCATTTACCGATCACGAAATAATGGTTCCTCACCCGGAGCTTACGGACGAGCATTTTCTTGCCCTTACAGCAACTGAAATCAGTACGAATAACAGATTTGACTGCGACTTTTTCTATGCAAAAACATACCATATGAATATTTACTCGCCGGTTGCGAATAAGAGTAGCTTCAGCTCGTTTGATAAATCTCATATGTGGTTAAAGCACTCGTTTGACTATGTCACTTCTGAGCAAGAAAGCATTGATTATCACCGTTCCTACAGCATTGAATGTATGAACGATATTATCAAAAAGGCGAATGATGAGGGATGTATTGTATCTTATAACCATCCTGTTTGGTCTTTACAGGACTATTCGGATTATATTGATCTGAGAGGCCTTTGGGGAATTGAGCTTTATAATACAGGATGTGCAAGAAACGGATATTTTGATTCTCCCAAGCCACTTGATGATCTTTTGCGAAAGGGAGAGCGAGTATTTCCGCTGGCTACTGACGATTCCCATAAGCTTGTGGATTGCTTTGGCGGATTTACAATGATCAATGCCGAAGAATTGACCTATGATAAAGTGTTTGCAGCACTTAAAAAGGGTGATTTTTATGCTTCTTGCGGCCCTGTCTTTTATGAAATTTCGATAGAGGGTAGTGTTGTAAAAGTTAAGACCTCACCCGTTGCATTTGTCGGTCTATCGACCGATTGCAGACAGCTTTATGCCAAAAGAGCAGAGGGCGATGAGCTTTTGTGCGAAGCATCATTCAATATAGATTGGTATTTTGACCTTTCAAAAGCTAATACTAATGAACATAAATATATCCGAATTACATTAGTTGATAAATTCGGAAACGAGGCATACAGCAGAGCATATTTCATTGATGAATTGCTTTAATTATTTTCAAAATGTAACAAAGCCATCATTTTTGATGGCTTTGTTTTTTATTTGCTTGTCCTTCGGAAAATAAAACAAGCATAGTTCTAAAAGTGGATTATTGCTCATAGAATTAACCGAAGAATAATCTGGAGGTTATATATGAGCGAACATTCTA
>JAZNWX010000002.1:0-2870 GCA_045593575.1 Eubacteriales bacterium
CTATCGATTACAACGAATGGAAATTCGGAGCTCGTGAAGAAGGTACAGTTTACTCACTCCACTCATTCTTTAGAAAGCTCGCTCAAGGTATTGGTCCCTCTATAGTACTTCTTATTATGGGTGCGCTTGGTTACATCGAAAAAAATCAAACTGCTCAGACAATGGAAGTTGCTGTAAGAATGTGCTGGCTCGTTGCAGGTCTTTACCTCTTTAGCGCACTTGTTCAGCTTATTGGTATCGGTATCATTTATAATCTTGACAAGAAGACACTTTCTCAGATGAATGAAGAGCTTGGTGCTCGCCGCAACAATCAGTAATAATTTTTAAATAAAACCAATATAAAATTAAGCAACACCGGTTTTTCCGGTGTTGCTTTTTCTTTATCCTAACAAATCCTCTCTCAAGGCAGCAAGGATTTTCTTTTCTTCTCTTGACACTTTAACTTGAGAAAGTCCTAATGCATCTGCAACGTGCTGTTGCGTTAAATTCCTATAATATCTGAGTGTAATTATCTTCTGCCAATCCCGCGGTAGCTGTGCTATCGCTTGACCGAGTGCAATTTTATCGTTCAGCTTTTCAATTTCCCTATCATCTGATGCCAACTGACTCTCAAGCGTTAGCTTTTCATCGTCTCCATAGCTTTCAGATAACGACGAGATAGGGTTTATCGTCTCAAGAGCAATCGCAGCATCCTCTACCGATGTTCCGCAAAGCTCTGCAAGCTCAACTATGCTTGGCTCTCTGCCCTCGTCGGTCAGAATTTTACTCCTCGCTCTGCCAATATCCATAGATAGCTTTTTATATATTCGACTTATCTTTATTGGCCCTTCATCCCTCAGATGCCTCTTAATTTCGCCCATAATGAGAGGAACGGCATAGGTAGAGAAAACAACTTCCTTATCAAACGAAAACGATCGTACAGCCTTTATCATTCCTATAGTACCTATCTGCACCAGATCCTCGTAATCCGTCCCTCTATCACGAAAACGAAGTGCGATCGAGCGAACAAGACCCATATTTTCTTCAATTATACATTCCAGTGCGAGCATTGCATCCTCTTCGTCTGCCCCCTGTGCCCGATAAATCAGATCAAAATTTCGATTTGATCGCTCTGCCTTTATACAACCGTTCATAACAACTCCAAATATTGAATTAACGGCCCCTGACCTTTTTATAAAGTATTACGGACGTGCCGCGTCCCACCTTACTGCTCACTCTTATTGAGTCTGTAAAGCTCTCCATCACTGTAAAGCCCATTCCGCTTCGCTCACCCGCCTTATCCGTGGTGTATAGAGGAGTCCTGGCACATTTTATATCGTCAATTCCGCATCCCTTGTCCTTGATCTTTATCCTTACAACTGAATTTTCAAGTAGGTCAACCGTTATGTAAATATTCCCCGTACAATCTTTGTATGCGTGAACTATAGAGTTTGTCACCGCCTCTGATAATGCACATTTTATATCGCCAAGCTCGTTTGCGGTCGGATTTAGCTGTGCACAAAAGGCGGCAACAGCTCCGCGTGCTATACCCTCATTCACGGAATATGAAGGCAGAACAAGATGCATAGAGTTCATAATTTTCCCATTCATTTCACTTCTTCTCATTTTGAATTCTCCTCCTTGATAGCTTTTTCGATTTTAATCATTCGCTCCATACCCGCAAGGGATAATATCTTCATAACCGCAACCGTGGGTGCTCGCAGAGTGAGTACTCCGCCAAGCTCCTTTATCAGAGCATAACGCCCCATAATAAGCCCAAGCCCAGACGAATCCATAAAGCTTATTTCGGATAGGTCAAGCACCACCTTTTGCGGTAGGCAATCGAAGATCAACGCATCAATGTCGGAGCGAACGTTAACTGCACTGTGATGATCAATTTCGCCCACGAGCTTTATTTCAAGGACTCCTGCATCAATTTTATGCAAAAACTTTTTTTCTTCCTTAACCATAAAAATTCCTCCGTTTTTTATTATTTTAGCACTTTTCACGCGTGAAACTTGTCACTTTACGCGTAGGATGTTAATTTTGATTTGTCGAGGTATTGTTCGCACTCGCCATGCTGTTGTTTCGTCCACCTTTTCAAAAGTGGACGAAACAACAGCACAAAGTGAGTGCTGACATCTCGATAAACCTCAATTTAACGACAAAAAGCACCCACGAAAGTGGGTGCTTAAATTATTTCTTTTACATATTATCCAAAATCTCTTTTGCTCGCTTTAAAATCGGCAATTCCCGATTGCAAACAAGTCGTCCGAGAGGTGCTTTTCTTCCGGTTTCGTACTGAACAACAGCCTCGTCATATCTCAGCTTAGCTGTTGAAAGGTGCCAGCTGTTTATCTCGTCCTCGGTCATGTGCTTCTCGCCAAATGAAAGCACACGGCAAAGATAGTAATTATTGATATTGTGCCTTTTGATTTTATTATAGTAATCACTCACAACACCTATCTTGCATATCATCTCAACGGATGCACCAAGCTCCTCTTCTAATTCTCGATAAATGGCAACGTCAGGATTCTCACCGTTCTCAACTCCACCGCCTGCCGTTTCAATATACGCCACCTTTCCGAAATCATCGTCACGGTCAACGTGAACAAAATAGAAATATCCGTCATCGTCAAAAACTATTGCACGTGCAGTTTGTCTATGATTAGTAATTCCGTTAAATTCCCATTCTTCGTCCTTAAGATTGAGATTAATTTCTTCTTTGATTATCATATTTTCACCACCTGTTCAAATTTTGATTTATCGGTATGTATAAGCAAAGTAAATAAAGGCCCCTTTGTGTAAAGGGGGCTCCGCGTTAGCGGTGGGGGATTGTTGTTTTTGTTAAGATTACAATCCCTCCGTCACGGCAAGCCGTGACACCTCCC
>JAZNWX010000003.1:0-16028 GCA_045593575.1 Eubacteriales bacterium
ATATCACTTTTTTACAAAATGTCAATAAAAAATGGTGGTCAAAGACCACCATTTTATCATTATTTTTTCTCAAAGTAAAGCATTTCGGTATTTGTATCAAAATACACCGTATAGGTTCCCGCTTTAACCTGAACGTTGCGATTACCGCCCTGATATTCAAACCAAGCTGTTGTCTTGCTTTCATCCACGGTATTATACCACGCAACATCTCCGCTTTGTCTGTTATTATACACCTTGAATTTAAACAATTCGCTATTACAGGTTACGTCAACCGAATAAAGTCCGTTTCCAAGATCCTTGAATTTGTACTGTGACTGATTGGTCCAGTTGTTATCGTTGAAGTTTCCGCGGAGATACAATTCCCATTCCTTCTGTGTTGTATCTGAACCGGATCCTGATCCTGAGTCGGAACCGGAGCCCGTGCCAACGTCGGGAGTGTATCCATCAATGTATCTTGCGAGTGTAGCTGTCTTTTTAGTGATATAATTACTAAATGACATATTGGATCCATCGGATTTATTCATATCGAACGTGAAGTAATGATCCCACGCATTACCGTATCCCTTTGAGGGCCTTGAATCCGAGGAATAAAGATTCTTTGCGGTATTAAAGCTCTCTTCAAAGGTAGAAATTTTAAGCATATCACTTGCTCCCACTACCTTCAAAGCTTCAACATATTCATTTTTAAAGAAGCTTGCGTTCAAAATACCCTTCGTAAAGAGAGGATTCTTCTGATTACTGTTACCGTTTCCCACAGCTTTATTGCTGAAGGGACTGTCGGTTGTCATATGGTCGCCCGAGGGGTTCCAGTCCTTATTTACACCAAGACCTCTGTCCATATCATAAGGAATGATCATCATTTTTCCGTTATCGGCACGGAAATAGATATAACAGTTGTTATAGTTGTTTCTGAGGTCGTCGGGATTGCCCGTAATATACGAAACAGCAGCAAACATAAGGAAGTTATCAACATCAACAACTGAAGCAAAGGTATCTCTGTTGCAGCTGCTTGAGTTGAGTGTGCTTATAAGATTTCTGAGTGAAGAGTGATCACTTGTCTTTTTATTAGTCTTAAGGTCATAAACGTAAAATTGACCCGCATCCTCGTCTTCAACTCCGTAGGATTTAAATGACGTGAATGTAGCACCCTCGCTCGTCCATCCGAGCTTATAAAGGTCACCGCCAAGTGCCTCGGGAGAGAGATTCTTTTCAAGGAAAATCTTATCTATTGGCTCATAGAACAGCCAAACACCCGCGTGATCGTTTGCAATATCAACGGATGCAAGATTGGTGCGCGGAGCAAGCACACCGAATTCACGGTAAATCTCATAAGCATAATATTCTCTGATATAAGTGGGGTCATCGTTCTTGTTCCATCTCATATCTATTTTTTCAAGAGTAGCAAAGGTTCTGTCCTTTCTTGCCTTTCTTGCATCAGCATCTGCCCAGGTAAGAGCATCGCTGCCATAGTACACTGCGTCATCGAACGTTTCCTGAAAGCTGATTTTGAAGTGAATAAGATTATACATTCCTGCACTTGAATCCCAGAAATTTGTTCTTGAGGTATTGCCCTTCATTCTGACACCAACCTGCTCAATGCAGTATTCGAGCTTTTCGCCTGTTGGCTTTGTGATGGTAACGTACAAATCCGCCATTCTGTAAATGGGAGATTTTGAACCCTTGGCACTATAATTCTCATAGTCCTTTTGAATCTTTTGAAGCTCCTTTTGACTGATATCAAGGTTAAGAGCAATATGATTCTCGGGATTAAAGAATTCATAATAAAGTGCAAGCTCATCGGGATTTATTCCGCTGAGATCGGGATCCTCCTTTGGTACCTCGGGTGTTGTTACATTCCCCGATGATGTTGTTCCCGATGATGTTGTACCTGTTGTTCCGGAGGGACGCGTGGTTGAAGCAGATGTTCCGCCCGTTCCCGTTGTTCCGCTTGTCGGAAGGGTGGTAGAGCTTGTTTCATCAGTTCCTGTGATATTATTTGTAACGTCACCTGAAGCGAAGCAAGAGAAAAGCCCCAAGCTCATTACCAATATCAAAAGAATAGCGACTATCTTTTTCATATAATGCTCCTTATTCGCATAATTATCTATTTTAATTATAAAGCATAATTCCTTTTTTGTCAATACAAAAAAGCACCCAAAAATTTTGAGTGCTTTTTGCGATTTATGTTATATTAAAAAACACCGTAAACTACCCAGAGGTATACATAAGCGGAGATGACTGCCGCTAATGTGAAAGGAATACCTATTCTAAAGAAGTCCTTATTTTTAACCTCATAACCCTCTTTTCTAAGGATTGCAGCACCTGTAATATTTGCAGAAGCACCAATTGGAGTAATGTTTCCACCGAGTGTTGCACCGGAAAGAAGACCGAAGTAAAGAAGTGTGGGGTTGATTCCAAGTCCTGTAATGATAGGAAGCATTGTAGCAACGTAAGGAATGTTGTCGATAAATGCAGAAATAAGAACAGATGCCCAAACAATAATTGTAAAGAGCAAAAATTCATTACCGTTACCAAGCTTTGCAAGAAGATCTGCAGCTGCCTTAATAACGCCCTGCTCTGTAATACCGCCAATCATAAGGAACAAGCCAAGAAGGAGTCCGAGTGTCTGGAAGTCGATTGCCTTAAGAGGTTCTGTAACAGCCTTGAAATCTTTCTTTGTAGCAAAGTTATAAACAAGTCCAACAATCAAAAGCAAGCAACAAATAAATCCGTTCATTATCTCAAAATCGCTGGGGATGAATGATGCTGTGATAAGAAGGATGAGCATTGAAAGAAGAAGAAGTGTGGGAACGTAGTCCGTCACCTCAGTCTTTGTTGTCTGCTTGGGGATGGGCTGTTTCTCTTTTCTGAAGATGAAAGCAAGAATAATAGCAGCAACTATCGCGCCAAGCTCAACTGCAAAGAAGATACTGGGCTTACCTTCATACCAGAAGAAGTCTGCAAATGACATTCCCGCTTCACCGCCAAGCATAATGGCAGTTGTATCACCAACAAGTGTTGCAGCACCCTGAAGGTTTGAAGAAACTGCAATACCGATGATAAAAGGAACAGGATTAGTATTAAGCTTTTTACAAATCTGAATTGCTACGGGAGCAACCATAAGAACTGTTGCAACATTATCTACAAATGCAGAGATAATGCCCGCGAAAAGTGCAAGAGCAACAGCTGCCATTTGAACGTTCTTAACCTTATTGATCAAGATCTCTGCAAGACGGTCGGGCATTTTTGAGTCAATAAAGAGCTGAACAAGTCCCATTGAGCCCGCAATCATAAGAAGAACATTGAAGTCAATGGCTCCGATTACGTTAGTGAGCGAAAGCATACCTGTAATTATAAACAAAAGACCGGAGCCGAGTGCGATATATGTACGATACTTACCAAAAGCAAGAATAAACACATACGTAAGCGCAAAAAGAATAAGTGCTGGTATCATTTTTTTGTTTTTTCTCCTATGTATTTTTTTATTTTTACCTCATATATTATATATCATCATTATCAAATTGTCAAGTGCATATTATAAATTGGAAAATGATTTGACAAAATATTATCTTTATGATATGATATAATCATATATTACGGAGGTGCCATTTATGAATATTTATTTTCCCGAGGTAAAAAAGAATTTCGGCTTTGGCTGTATGCGTTTGCCAATGATCGAAAAGGAAGTTGACACCGTTGAGTTTTCAAAAATGATAGATGCTTTTTTAGATAATGGTTTTAATTATTTTGATACTGCTCAGGGCTATCTTGAAGGCAAGAGTGAGCTTGCTTTAAAAGAATGTCTGACAAGTCGCTACCCTAGAGAAAGCTACATATTGACGGACAAGCTCTCTCCCCATCTTTTCAATACAGAAGCCGATATCCGTCCTGCCTTTGAGCGTCAGCTGGAGGCGTGCGGTGTTGAGTACTTTGATTTTTATCTGATGCACTCTCAGAATAAAGGACTTTATCCCAAATATCAGGCCTGCCGAGCGTTCGAGGTAGCACAGGAATTAAAGGCTGAGGGCAAGATCAAGCACGTTGGCTTCTCTTTCCACGATGATGCAGAATATCTTGACAAGATTCTTACAGAGCATCCCGAGATTGACGTTGTGCAGATCCAGTTCAACTATGCGGACTATGATGACCCATCGGTTGAGTCGAGAAAGTGCTATGAGATCTGCAGAAAACACGGAAAGCCTATAATTGTAATGGAGCCCGTTAAGGGAGGGCATCTCGTTAATCTTCCGGAAAAGGCAAAAGAGGTATTCTCTGCCCTTGGTGATAATACTCCTGCAAGCTATGCCATCCGATTTGCTGCAAGCTTTGAGGGAATATTTATGGTGCTTTCGGGTATGGGCAATATAGAGATGATGAATGATAATATCTCGTATATGAAGAATTTTGAGCCTCTCAACGCTGAGGAGTTTGAGGCAATTTACAAGGTGCTTGAGATCGTTAAGGAGCAAGGCACGATTCAGTGTACTGCTTGCCGTTACTGTGTTGACGGATGTCCGATGAATATTCCTATCCCCGATCTTTTCACCTGTGCAAATGGTAAAAAGATGTGGAATGCGTGGAACTATAATTCATATTACAGAAATCTTACCAAGGACGGTGGCTCACCCACTACTTGTATCGAATGTGGAGCTTGCGAGGAAATCTGCCCCCAACATCTCCCTATCAAAGCATTGCTTAAAGAAGTAGCTGATACGTTTGAAAAGAAAGATTGATAAAACCCCGCTTGGAAATCCAAGCGGGGTTGATTTTTTATTTTTTAATCACTCTTCTTAAGCAGATTGCTGTTCTTGCGGGAAGATATATCTGGAACTGGCGATTTTCATTCGTTGAATAAACGTGATTCTCGCTGGGTCTGTCCCAGCCTCCAAATTCGTGGCGGTCGGTTGAGAATACCACCTTATATTCCCCTTTAAAGCGTGGCTTAAGGTAATATCCCCAAAGATCCTGCGTGGGATTGAAGTTGAATACGTAGATAAGTCCGTTTCTTTCAAACATCATTACCTTGTTGTCCTCATCAATCTGCAACCAATGAGGCTCTTTCTCATAAATACGGTATTCCTTTGCAAGCTTAAGCATTTCTCTGTCAAATGCCAAAAGCTCACTGTATTTAAGATTTTCATCATCTGCTAAGTGCCACTGACGGCGGCAGTAGAAATGCGACCAACCGTTGCCCTCTCTCGGGAAGTCGATCCATTCGGGATGACCGAATTCATTGCCCATAAAGTTGAGATAACCCTCACCGCCGAGAGTCATTGTGATAAGACGGATCATCTTATGAAGTGCCATTCCTCTGTCGATGATATGATTCTGACACCATTTTCCCATATCCGTATACATCGCAGCATCGCAAAGACGGAACATAAGTGTCTTATCTCCAACAAGTGCTTGATCGTGGGATTCGGCATATCCGATATATTTTTCGTGAGGACGTCTGCCCGTTAATTCGCACCAGATGTGCCACATACTCCAATCCTCATCACGAACGTTCTTGGTAAGACGTATCCACATATCCGGCGAGCCCATAGCAAGACGGTAATCAAATCCGATGCCACCGTCCTCAATCGGCAAGCACATACCGGGCATAGCGGACATATCTTCTGCAATTGTTATTGCATTGGGATTGACCTCATAAATAAGCTCAGTCGCGAGCTGAAGGTACGTAACTGCCTCTGTATCGGTATTGAGTGAGAAATATTTACTGTAATCGGTAAAAGCAGTACCAAGTCCGTGGTCGTGATAGAGCATTGAGGTCACACCGTCGAAGCGGAAACCGTCAAAGCGGTATTCTTCCATCCAGAATTTAAGATTTGAAAGAAGGAAGTGAATTACCTCGGGCTTGTTATAATTAAAGAGCTTTGTTCCCCAAGCAGGATGATCTCCTCTTGAGCCCGCGTGGAAGAATTGTGTAACAGTACCATCAAACTCGGCTATTCCCTCTGCAGTATTACTAACTGCGTGTGAGTGAACAACGTCGAGAAGAACTGCGATCCCCATTTGATGTGCAGTATCTATAAGACGCTTCAAATCGTTACATTTTCCAAACTTTGATGACGCGGCAAAGAAGTTTGAGACCTGATAACCGAAGGATCCGTAATAGGGATGCTCCATTATCGCCATTATCTGAATAGTATTGTATCCTGCCGCTTTAACGCGAGGCAAAATGTGATCGGTAAATTCGTTGTACGTACCAACGCCTTCCCTTTCCTGAGCCATACCAATGTGGGTTTCATATATAAAGAGCTTTTTCTGCGGTTTGAAATTGTTCTTCTTCCAGATATATTCGGGCTCATCAACAACTGCTCCGGACCAGGAATAATTATACGGATCCTGAAGCACTCTCTTGCAATATGATGGTATCCTTTCAAGATAATTGTCCCAATGCTTGACAATTGCTTTTACTCTGCAATCGTCCCAAAGAGTTTCTCTGCCGGGAATGAAGATTTCAAAAATTCCGTTTCCAATATTATTAAGCTTATGAGACCAGCGGCTCCATCCGTTAAAGTCACCCATAAGATAAATCTCGTGTGCTGCGGGTGCCCACTCACGGTAGAACCAACCGTCATCGGTCTTATGGAAACCAAAATAATGATGTCCGTTTGCAAAATCAATGAGTCTGCCCGTTTCGCCAACAAGCTCCATTTTCTTGTTGTAATAATTCTGCATTCTGAGATTAATGTCTGATTCAAAGGGCTTAAGCGAGGGGTCATATTCAAAAATCTTATAGCTCATAATTACCTCCAAGGATATTTATACATATATTATAACCCCATTTTTTATTAATGTCAAGCGAAAAAAGGCGATAATCAAAAGATTATCGCCTTAAGCTTACTGTTTTGTAAGTTGTTCTTTTTGATATTGGAGCATATAGAGGTCATAATACCTTCCGCGTTTAGCAAGAAGTTCAAAATGGTTACCCTGCTCTATAATCTCACCGTGTGCAAGAACGATGATATTGTCTGCGTGCTGAATAGTTGACAAACGGTGTGCAACAATAAGCATTGTACCAATATTCATCATCTTTTCAAGTGAATCCTGGATAAGAAGCTCAGTTTCGGTGTCAATGTTAGCTGTTGCTTCATCAAGGATCATAACACTCGGCTTATGAATGATTGTTCTTGCGAACGAAAGAAGCTGTCGCTGTCCTGCGGAGAAGTTATTACCTCTTTCTCGTACCTCCTCATCAAGTCCGTCCTTGAGCTTATCAATGAAATGATCCGCATTTACATACTTACAAGCTGCCATAATTTCTTCGTCCGTAAAGCTCTCTTCACGAAGTACAATATTCGAACGAATCGTTCCCGAGAAAAGGAATACGTCCTGAAGCATCTGTCCGAAGTGACGTCTGAGAGAAGAAATCTTGATGTCTCTTATATCAATGCCATCAATGAGAATCTGTCCTTTTTGAATATCATAGTTACGACAAATAAGAGAAAGAATGGTTGTTTTACCCGATCCCGTTGAACCGACAAACGCAACGGTTTCTTTGGCTTTGATCTTAAATGAAACGTCCTTGAGAACCCATTCCTCGCCCTCATACGCAAACCACACGTTCTTAAACTCAATGTTACCTTCAACACTGTCAAGCTCAATAGCTCCATCTGAATCAACAATTTCGGGCTTCATATCCATAATTGTAAAGATCTTTTCAGCAGAAGCAAATGCTGATTGAAGTCGGTTGAACTGGTCAGCCAGGTTTTGAATGGGATCAAAGAAGGTATTTATATACATATAGAATGCAACAAGCACCTCAACTGTAATATTAATTCCCAAGAAAGTAACACCCTGTATATAACCCTTAGCCGAGAAGTAGAAAAGACAAAGTACACTTGAAATGTAAAGCATATAGATTATGGGACGGAACACGCTGAAAACGAAAATCTGATCCCGCATCGCTTTACCGAGCTTATTGTTCTTTTCAATAAACTCCTTCTTCTTTCTGTCCTCCTGATTAAAGATCTGAATGATCTTAATTCCCGAAAGATTTTCCGAAAGGAAGGTATTAATATCCGTAGTACCGTCCTTAACTCTTCTGAACGCCCTTCTTGAAAACTTTCTGAAGATGAGTGTGAAGAAGAAAATAAAGGGTACAAAGCACAGCACCATAAGTGTCAGTGCGTAGTTAAGCATAAACATAGCCACAATGATAGCAACAACAAGGAAGATGTTCTTGATAAGGTTTGTCAAAATCTGAGTGAACATCATTGAAATTGCGTTTGTATCATTGGTTACACGTGTTACGAGCTTACCAACGGGCATATGATTAAGCTGAGAGTGAGAAAGATTTTCTATGTGTGTAAAAACGTCCTCACGAAGTGCAGAAAGAATCTTTTGTCCAATTTTCTGCAAAAGTATTGCCTGGATATACTGAAAAACGAGCGATGTAATAAGAATTTGTGCATATACTGCTATATAGCAAATCAGCTCGTTGATTTCAAATCTCGAACCGAGAAGATCAATAATGTATCCCATAAGTCTCGGGGACACAACACTGTAGCCGATTGAAAATACCATCAGGAGTCCGACCTTGATAAAGTCACCGATATGGGGCTTTGCGTAAACAAGCAAACGCTTCATAATCTCCATATCCTTCATATTTCTATCAAATCCAATTTCTTCTTTCTTGTTTCTGATAGTCATATAGGCAATTGTAAATATTACGGTAAATAGTCCGACAACACCGCCTACAAATAAAAGAGGAAAATATTCGTTCATATCTTTAAGCCCCCTTTTCTTCTTCGAGCTTCTGAAGTTCAACCATCAGCTTATACTCGGGACAGCTATCAATGAGATTATTGTGTGTTCCTACTGCGATAATCTTGCCATCATCAACGAAGATTATTTTATCCATTTTTTCAACCGTTGAAATTCTGTGTGCAATGAGAATTGTTGTTCTTCCGCGTCTGTTTTCACGAAGGTTATCTATAATAACCTTCTCGGTCTTTGTATCAACCGCACTTACAGAGTCGTCAAGAATAAGTATGGACGCCTCTTTCATCAAAGCACGTGCGATGGATATTCTCTGCTTTTGTCCGCCTGAAACGGTAACACCCCTCTCACCCAGAATCGTTGCATATTGAGCAGGAAATTCCGAGATGTTTTCGTGAACGTCTGAGAGCTTTGCTGCTCTTACTACCTCATCCGAGCTTAATGCATCGCGTGAGAAAGCAATATTATTTTCAATGGTATCGCTGAACAGGAAGTTATCCTGCGGTACGTATGCACAGAAATCACGAAGTGTTTTAATTGGAATATCATTAACGTCTTTTCCGTCAATAAACAAGCTGTTATCGGGAACATTATATACTCTTAAAATAAGATCAACTATGGTAGTTTTACCTGAACCGGTTTTACCTATAATACCAACGTTTTCGCCTGCATTGATCTTGAAATTGATGTTCTCAAGAACATTATAATCACCGTCAGGATAAGCAAAGCTGAGATCCTTAAACTCAATGTCGCCTCTGATGTGCTCAATGCTTTCAACATTTGCGTCGTCAATTACGTCGGGCTTTGCATCAAGAAGCTCAGAAATTCTTTTGAGTGAGGCTTTTCCGCGGCTGGTCATATCGATGAGCATTGAAAGAGCCATAACGGGCCATACTATTGAAGTAAAGTAGCCATAAAACTCAATAAGCTCACCAACCTCAAAGCTACCGTTGTACACAAGGTATCCGCCGTAGCCGAGGATTATACATATTACAGAGTTAACAAAGAATGTTACCGAAATGTGCAAAAGAGTCGAAATCTGAGTAAATTCAATATTTACGTCCTCGTTCTCCTTGTTGAGCTTCTTAAATGCCCAAAGCTCCTTAAATTCCTTAACGAATGCCTTAATTACGGCAATTCCTGAAAAGTTTTCTTGTGTGAAGTCAGAAAGCTCTGAGAATTTTTCCTGTCTTTGCTCCCATTTTTTAGTCATATATTTGCCCACGAACGAACCGACTGCAAACAATAACAGCATAGGAATAAAAGCAAGCAACGTGAGAACAGGATCAAGTGTTGCCATTTTGAATATCGCCATTCCCGTAAGAGCAAAAGCATCAATAAGCATAAGTGTTCCGTCGCCGAAGCACTCATTGATTGTGCTGAGGTCATTGGTAAAGAGCGACATCATATTACCAACCTTATTAACCTGATAATACTGCTGTGAAAGATCCTTGCAATGATCGAACATTCTCTCTCTCAAATCGGTTTCAACCTTAATGGCTGTTCCGAACATGCAAATTCTCCACAAAAATCTACCTACTGCCATAACGAGTATGGTTACTATCATTGGTGCGCATATCCTGTCAAGCAAAAAGTCAAGATCAAAGGCAACAACCTCTCCGCCGACATCCACCGCGCCCTTAGTCAGACCCGTTACAACATAGTTGTAAAACTCAGGTATCTTGAGCTGAAAATAGTCAACGGAAATAAGTGCGATAACACCAAGAAGCAACGCAAAAAAGTGCTTTCGATAGTACTTATTAACGTACTTTCCAAATACCATGGCAATCCCCCCTTTGTCAAAAAAATCTAAAAATGATTATATCACAAATAAAAAAAATATGCAACAAGAAAAGCAAAAAATAACATAAAAAAACAAAAGTTTATTGTTTATTCACACATAGAGCAACTATTATCAACAATTATTGATAAAAAACGAAAAAATCTGCTTGTTATTTCATATTATTTGTGATAGAATTACACTAATAAATCCAAATTTAACGGAGGTTCTTTATGGATGGCTTTATTCTGTTTTTCAGTGCCGTAATTGTAATGTGTATCGTTGCACTTATAGTAGTACTGATTTCATACATTTGCTTTTTAAAAGTGTTCAGAACAGGAAAAAGAAAGATTTTGGGAAAGGGAGAATATGACCTCCCTCCCGGCGAAATTTATGAGCCCTTCCATCTCAAGATCCGTGCTTGGATAGACGAAATACGAAGTATGGACCGCGAGCAGGTGGAAATCAAATCATTTGACGGTCTTACTCTTCGCGGATACTATTACGAGCATTCTCCCGCTTCCCCGCTTGAGCTTATATTCCACGGATACGGTGGAAATGCAGAACGCGATCTTTCTGCGGGAGTTGAACGTTGCTTCGCTCTTGGCAGAAGTGTAATTCTGATTGATCAACGAGGTGCCGGAATGAGTGAGGGTAACACCTGCTCGTTCGGAATTAATGAAAGACGTGACTGCCTTTCGTGGATCGAATTTGCTACGAAAAAATTCGGAAAAGACCGTCCCATCATCATTGGCGGTGTTTCAATGGGAGCTGCCACGGTTATGATGGCTGCGGGAGAAGATCTGCCCGAAAACGTTGTCTGCGTTATGGCAGATTGCGGTTATTCCTCTGCAAAGGAAATAATTTGCAAGGTAGTAAAGGAGATGCATCTCCCTTATAAATTGCTCTATCCCTTTATCAGACTCGGTGGAAAAATCTGCGGCGGATTTGATATTGAAGAAACTTCACCCATAGAGGCAGTATCCAAATCCAGAACACCCATTGTTTTCATTCACGGTGATAAGGACGATTTTGTACCACACGAAATGAGTGTTGCTTGCTTCAATGCTTGTTCATCTGAAAAGAAAATGGTCACAATTGAGGGTGCGGGTCACGGGTTGGCTTATCCTCAGAATCCGGAAAAATACGTCAATTCCTTAGCAGATTTTGAAAAAGAGGCAAATATATTTAACAAATAAAAAAGTGGGCAGTTCGAATGAACTGCCCGCTGTTTTTTTATTATTCAAGCACAATATAGAACAAAAACATTGAGTCTGCCTTTGTGATTGTGTGTGTACCTGCTGTAAGGTCCACTGTTATAATATTTGAATCACTTGTAATCTTTTCTCCGTCAATCTTAATGTTTGTTGTTGCATCAACAAATACGAGAGTAAGTTTCTTATTTTCTGTGATCGTAAATGTAATATTTGTAGAGCTTTCCATCTTCAAGCATCTTGTCAACGTAAGTCCGTCATAATTAACAGTTCCCTTTGATGTTGACAAATTACCTGTAATGCTGAAGAAGCTTGATTCTTTTGCGTCTTCGGTGAAGTTGTGAACGATCTTGCCTTCGGGAGTGGGTGTTACAGGTGTATCTGTTCCACCGTTGTCACCACTGTTATCTCCACCTGTTGATCCGCTGTTACCGCCTGATGAGCTGCCGCCAACATTTGTTGAAACAAGAGTGCTCTTGTAGTTTGTAACTGCATTCTTAAGTGCAGAATTAATTTCGTAAGAAGCATCGTCAGCATCTGTAAATTCCCACTTAAGGTCACCGCCCTGAACTCTTCCTGCAAATTCCATTACGTTTGCTTTTGCCTGTTCAGCAGTGTGTACGGTGTAATCATACATACTTGAGCTTGTATCGAAATTGCTGTAAGTATGTGCGCCCTTCTTTGATGAAATGCTTGAAGGAAGAACCTCATCTCTTGAAGAAGCAACGTAAGCATCATATTCAACACTGTTTGTTGAGCTGTACGGAACAAATGTACCGCCGATGATAACGTTACCAAAGCTCTTGATTACGCCACCGTCTTCGCCTGAGAAAGTACCTTCGCCATCACCGGAGATATCACTTCCCTGCATTGATGTAAGCATTGGATATTTCGTGTTTTCAAAATAGTTTGCCTCAGCGAATACCGAGCTTCCGCCGCCTGCAGCACCAATTCCGTATTTAGCAACACCGTCATAGTAGTTGTTATAAACGTGAACGTTTGCATTTCTTACACGGGGATGACGTGAGTCGGAATGGTCAAACCAGTTATGATGATAAGAAATATAGTCGGCATTTGCTCCTGTTGAAGCATCAAGAAGGCAAGCTTTACCTGACTCCCAGAAATGATTGTATGAAACTGTTATGTACTGTGATTTCTTAATATCAAGAGATCCGTCACCCTTGTTCTGATCGGCATCGGATCCGGGGTTACCGTAGAAGAAATCAATATTGTGAAGCCACAAATTACTGTTATCGGTATCAACTGAAATGCCGTCATCCATAAAGTTCATAATACCGATATTACGAATTTCAACATTGTTACAGTTTCTGAGCAAGAAGCCAAATCCGTTGATTGTTGCGTCATTACCAATACCCTCGAAGGTAATATTCATTACGGTATGGGCACTCTTGCCCTTGATCTGAAGGCCTTCTGATGAGCTTGATAAGTGGTCCATATCGGAAGCCGAGATCATACCGATAATACGGATGCACAAAACATCATTTGAAGTGTTTGCCTTCTGTTTTGCATCAAGAATAGTCTGAAGTCCTGTCTGAACTGCACCGTTAACCGTTGCAGTTACTGTTTTTGCATTGGTAGCGGTTACGTAAATCACCTGTGCGTTACTCTTAAGAGTTCCGTCATCGTTATATGCTCCGCTTGCGGAACCGTTAACAAATCCAAATCCGTCTCTAAGGTGAGCTACGGTGGATTTTTTAAAGCTTGTTTTTGTTGATGCTACTTCCTCACCGTTGTCAACAGCATAAATATCAATTGTATATTCTCCTGCCTTAAGCCCAAGAATATCGCATCTGTAATATGAACCGTAATTTCTGATAAGCTCTGTGTCAACCTTTTTGCCGTCACAATAAACGTTATAGCTGTCAGCACCTGCAAGGGGCTTCCATTCACAGTAAACAGTCTCGAATGAATAACCTGTCACAGTCACGTCAATGCTTCCCTCAACCGGAGTTTCAGGCTTTTTTAGTGCTGCACCACAATTGTCGCAAACATAGTCAGTATTTGAGTCTGTATGCTCTGTACAATCGGGATCCACCGGCGGATCGTCAGGTCTTTGAAGTGCTGATCCACAGTTATCACAAACATAGTCGGTATTGTTATCAACGTGCTCGTTACAGGTTGGAGGTGTAGGGTTATCCCCGGATGTTGTGCCTGTTGTAGTGGTTGTAGAATTGGTGGGGTTATTTGTTGTATTTGAATTTTCAGTATCGGAATTACTGAAGCAAGATGACATTACCCCAAGACACAACACTAACACAAGTATAAGTGCAAGTATTTTTTTCATAATAATACCCTTCCTTTGATCATAGATATATGTTTTTATGAACATACCCATTTTATTATATCTTATTTTTTATAAAATGGCAATAGATTTCAAAAAAATTAAGATGTACCACTAAATTTTCGTCTATTTTTACCTATTCTCAGATGCGTTTTTTGTCAAGAACAACCAAAAACACCCTTTTAACAAGGGTGTTTTTGATTATCTCATTCTTCAAAGTAATTATTATTTAAAATCAGCCCATTCTCTGTTAGCTCATACACATCACGGGAAATATCCTTACTCAATGAAAGCTGTTTTATCCTTTCAAAATGCTCACTCGGAATAATCTGAGTGCGACCCGCCTTTATCTCTCCTATCAGCTCTTCTACCGTTTCCACTCTCTTTTCAAGAGCTATTCCGCCAACCTCATCTCTGTTTTCAATGGAGTGTATATCGGTTCCCGCAGTCATCGGCAAGCCGAGATTTTTAGCATATTCATAGGATCTTCTGGATATTTCATCACTGTCTCCGAGATTAAACACTTCAATCGCATCAACATAGTCGAGCGATAAACGTATATCTGATATGTAATATCTTTCACGGAAAGGATGTGCCTGAATTACAAATCCTCCCGCCTCACGAATCATTTTAAAAAACGGTATTCTGGCAAGATCTCTGATTTCGGGATGACTTTTCAACCAATCGGGAGAAATACCAAGCACTAAATATTCATCATTTCCGTCACAGAATTTTTGCTCAAATCCAAAAAGAACGGTGAAACCGTATTTGTCGCCCTCTTTTTTTGTTCTGTAATATCCTTCGCAATAGCCGTCAATAAACATATCCCAAGGGAGTCGTCTGTTAACAGACGTGTTTCCGTGATAAAAATGGTCTGTAACTACCATTCCGGCATATCCTCTGTCCATATAGAATTTAACGTATTCTTCCGGTTCAACTATCGAACACAAGCTTGCCGCATTTGTATGTGAATGCAATTCGTAATAAAACATTTTTTCTCCGTATAAACTTATTTTTTCATATTATAAACCATTTTTCGTCAAATGTCAACAAATTATCCGCGCTAAAATTTACTTATTGACAAATATGGTCATTTGTGTTACAATAATTCGTCAATAATCATTTTTGGAGAAAAAAATGTCTGAATTTATTCATATACTAACACACAGCTTTATTGACTCAATAAAGCTGATTCCGTTTCTTTTTTTAACCTATCTGTTAATGGAATATCTTGAGCATCACTCGGACGGTATCGCAGAGCGTGTTCTTAAACGTTCAGGTCAGTTCGGTTCGCTGATCGGAAGTGCACTTGGGCTTTTGCCACAATGCGGATTCTCTTCTGCTGCCGCAGGTCTTTACAGTGCAAGAGTAATTTCTCTCGGTACCACTCTCGCGGTTTTCTTGTCCACAAGTGATGAGATGATACCGATTTTCATTTCACACAGTGTACGCATTGATACCATTATCAAAATCCTGATTGTAAAATTCATTATTGCAATTATTGCCGGATTCAGCATTGATATTCTGATACGATCAATATATAAAAAAAGAGCAATAAAGCAAGAGAGCAAAATTGAAGAGTTTTGCACAAGAGAGGACTGTCACTGTCATCACGGTATCTTCAAACCCGCCTTGATTCACACACTTAAAATCGGTGCCTTTATTTTAGTATTTACACTCGCACTCAACGTTCTTATTCACTACGTCGGTGAGGAGAATATTGCAGTATTAATCCTGAACAAGCCAATTCTTGCAAACATACTCTCGGCTTTGGTGGGGCTAATCCCCAACTGCGCTTCGAGTGTTATTATCAGCGAGCTTTACGTTGACGGTATACTTACTGTGGGAACAATGCTATCAGGACTCCTTGCGAATTCAGGTGTCGCACTCGCGGTTCTTTTCAGAACCAACAGACCTAAAAAGAACAATTTGTTTATAGTTTTAGCATTATTCGTAATATCAGTTGTTTCGGGACTTGTTATTGATATTTTACCAATATTTTAAT
>JAZNWX010000004.1:0-2420 GCA_045593575.1 Eubacteriales bacterium
CACCTCCCTTTACACAAGGGAGGCTTACTGATTTTTCTAACTACCCTATAAACCCCAATTTATCATACGCGTGCGTGCTCGCGTATATATATTAATTGAACGAAATTTGCCCCGTTTTCAACCTTCAAAAAAAATTCATAAAAAAATTTAAAAAACTATTGACAAATGAAAAAAATCTGCTATAATGATAACAGTAATAGTAATCATTACTGATTACGAACACAAAATTTATAGAAAGGACTTGAAAAATGAGATATTCCCACCAAAGAGAGCTTATTCTCGAGGCGGTTAAAGGTGTCAAAACTCATCCCACGGCTGATATGATATATGACAGCTTGCACGAGGAAAATCCTCACCTCAGTCTTGGAACGGTTTACCGCAACCTCAGCTTGCTCGCTCAAAACGGTGATATTACTCCGATATATACGGGCGACAACAAGGTTCATTACGATGGCGACACCGAGCCCCACTGTCACTTTGTCTGTAAGGGCTGCAGCAAAATAATCGATATTTTTATCAAGCCCCAGATTCCCTCCGAAATTCTTGATAAAGAAGAATTCTTCGTTGAGGACGGAAAAACATTATTCTACGGACATTGCAGGGATTGTAAGACGGCTTCCCTGTGAAATAAAAAAACAAATTATTTTTTAAAGAAAAAAGGAGATTTTTATTATGCGAAAATATGTATGTTCAGTATGCGGTTACGTTCACGAGGGAGATTCCGCACCCGAAAGATGTCCCGTTTGTAAGGTTCCTGCTTCCAAATTCAATGAAGTAAAGGACGATAACAGAGTTTGGGCTGCAGAGCACGTTCTCGGTGTAGCTCAGGGTGCTCCCGAAGATATTATTATGGGTCTTCGCTCCAATTTTGAAGGCGAATGCACAGAGGTTGGTATGTACCTCGCTATGGCAAGAGTTGCTCATAGAGAGGGCTACCCCGAAATCGGTCTTTACTGGGAAAAGGCAGCTTGGGAAGAAGCAGAGCACGCATCCAAGTTCGCAGAGCTTCTCGGTGAGATGGTAACAGACTCCACAAAGAAGAACCTTCTTCTCAGAATCGATGCTGAGCACGGTGCAACTCAGGGCAAGTTCGACCTCGCTAAGAGAGCTAAAGATCTTAACCTTGATGCAATCCACGATACAGTTCACGAAATGGCTCGTGATGAAGCTCGTCACGGTAAGGCATTTGAGGGTCTTTACAAGAGATACTTCGCTGACTGATTATAAAATTGTTTTCATTTTCGACCTTTTCGAAAAAAGGTTCTCCTATAAAATAAAAAGTGCAAAAACCGAAAGGGTGGGACTTGTCCCACCCTTTTGGCTTTGTTTACCAATTGCAAATTTCCTTTTTTACCCTGACAACTATAACCGAGATGTCATCGTTTGGTGTGTCAAGCTCGGCTTTCGCCCGACGAAGAATTCTATCCGCTATTTTTGAGGGGTTTTCCCTTACAAGATCCTTTTCGCGAAGCATCTCGGTAAGATAGGCGCAGTCCTCGCCGCCCCTCATCACCCCGTCGCTGACCATAACGATAACGTCACCGTCCTCGCAGCCAATATCCATTTGCTTTGCATCAAGAGCACGCAAAATTCCTATCGGAAAGCTTGGTGAGGCGAGCTTGAAAACGTTCCCTCTTCTTATCACAAACGTGGGTGCCGCACCGCTTTTGACCAATGTCAATGCTCCGGAATACAAGTCCAGCTGCAAAAGATCGACCGTCGCAGAGCATTCCGTTTCACTTTTTGAGCCTTTGGCCCTTAAAACACTGTTCAGCATACGCAAGGACGTTTCCATTCTGTTCCCTGCTGTTAGCATATTCCGAAGAAAGGCATTACACATCTCGCTTGTGAGTGCCGCAGATCTGCCCGTTCCCATTCCGTCGCTTATAAGAGCATAGAGATAATCGTTTTTATTTTCAAAAACACTGACAGTATCACCGCAAATGCTTTCACCGTCACTCGTTGCAGTAGCAAAAGCCGCCTCGGCAGAGTAAGTTCGTCTTGCTTCAATCTGCATATTTACGCTTCCGAACGCAAGCTCGAACGTCGGATCCGTGAGACAAACGCAAGCCGTCGCCTCCAGCTTGCTTTTAAGACTCGATATATCGGAGTTTTTATCCGAAAGGTCAAGCCCTCTCGCAAAAATTCTGAGCTTTCTTTTGCCGAAAACGGTGACGTTATGCTCTCCGTATCCCTCCTCGGCTATTGCGTGAGCAATTTTTTTGCCCATAGAGTTGTCAATTTTGAATTCTTCCTCGTTTTCGCATATTGCATCGTTGAGGATCTTTGAAATCGCATCGTAATCGAATGCAAAAATCTCCGTTTTTTCATTCAGAAATGCTTTTTTGGTGGCTATGGCACAGGAACGGTTTATGTTTTCGCATATTTTTTGCAAATTGTAAGTCGGAGGCCAAGCGGTC
>JAZNWX010000005.1:0-3996 GCA_045593575.1 Eubacteriales bacterium
CAGTTGACGAAAGTGCTCTCACGGGTGAAAGCATCCCTGTGGACAAAAAAACGGGCGACAGCGTTTTCTCTGCGACAATCAATTCCTCGGGATTTCTTAAATGTCGGGCAACCGAGGTCGGTGATGAGACGATGCTCTCACATATTATTAAGATGGTTGAAGATGCATCAAGCAGCAAAGCACCCATCGCAAAAATCGCTGACAAGGTTTCAGGAATATTTGTTCCTATAGTAATAGGAATTGCAATAATCACCTTTATTATCTGGACAGCCATCGGTAGAGATTTCGCATTTTCATTGACACGTGCAATATCGGTTCTTGTTATCAGCTGTCCCTGTGCGTTGGGACTTGCAACTCCCGTTTCGATTATGGTCGGAAGCGGGGTCGGAGCCAAAAACGGAATACTGTTTAAGAACGCAACCTTACTTGAGGAGGCGGGCAAGATAAAGGTTATTGCTCTCGACAAAACGGGTACTGTCACTCAGGGCACACCCAAGGTTACGGATATTATCCCTTCTGACAGTGTTGATAAAAATGAATTTCTATCTCTCGCGTATTCACTTGAAAAGCAGAGCGAGCATCCTCTCTCACGTGCTATAATTGAGTACGGAAACGACCACGGTGCTTTGGCACTTGAGGTCTCATCATTCAGGGCGGTTGCGGGCAACGGACTTGAAGGACAAATTAATAGTGCAACAGTACGTGGTGGAAACGAGGGTTATATAAGTCAGTATTCTCCTCTTCCCGACGGTTTGAAGCAAGAAGCAAAATCACTTGCCGAAAACGGAAAAACGCCAATGTTCTTCTCTCACGGCAATAGAATTCTTGGTATAATTGCCGTGGCAGATACAATAAAACCCGATGCAAAGGAAGCTATTGCCGAGCTTAAGAGAATGGGCATAAAAACCGTAATGCTCACAGGTGACAATGAACGCACAGCACGTGCAATTGCCGATCAGGCAGGCATTGACGAGGTTATTGCAGGAGTCCTTCCCGACGGAAAGGAAAAGGTTATTAATTCCCTTAAATCTCACGGAAAGGTTGCAATGGTCGGTGACGGAATAAATGATGCCCCCGCCCTTACGGCAGCCGATACGGGAATCGCCATCGGCAGTGGAACGGACATAGCCATTGACAGTGCAAATGTAGTGCTGCTGAAGAGTAATATGGCGGATCTTCCCGCCGCAATAAAGCTCTCGCGAGCGACTCTCAGCAACATAAAGCTTAGTCTTTTCTGGGCATTTTTCTATAACTGCCTCGGTATTCCCTTGGCAGCAGGAGTTCTTATTCCTATTGGAATAACACTCACACCTATGATCGGTGCCGCCGCTATGAGCTTGTCCAGCGTCTGCGTAGTGTCAAATGCACTGCGACTCAATCTTGTTAATATTTATAAAAATCATAGAGTAAAGGAGTTTAAACCCATGACAAAAACAATCAGAATCGAAGGAATGATGTGTCCCCACTGTGAAGCACACGTAAAGCGTGCACTTGAGGCACTTGCAGGTGTTGAAAACGTAGTTCCCAGCCACGTTGAGAAGAAAGCAACTCTCACACTTACCTCCCCCGTTGACGACGCAACTCTCAAAGCAACCGTTGAAGCACAGGGATATAAGGTTCTCGGAATCGAATAATTCAACTTCAAACTAACAAGCCCACCTGATATCAGGTGGGCTTTATTTTTAATTTATCTATCCGCAATTTGTTTGCACAAAACACAATTTTATTATAGCAAACGAGTTTTTTTGACAATGGGTTTATACTGTATATAGCCACCAATTGCGTGGCAATATGACATTATAAAGGAGAAACAAAAAATGAAGTACAGAGAATGGCTGAGCGAATGGCTCAACAATTATCAGAATTACTATTTGAAAGAGAGAACGTTTCGCAACTACAAGGGTGTTATCAAAAATCACATATTGCCCGCCCTTGGCGAATACGAGCTCAATGAATTAACCTTGCAGGTCTTACAGGAATTCATAATCGACCGCGAGAAGAACGGTAACGAAAAGAGGGGGTGCGGGCTTGCTTCCGGAACCATCGAGATAATAATTAACGTGCTTAAAAAGTCCCTGGATGCAGCCGTTGATATGGGAGAAATCGATTATCATTATGCTAACAAAATTAAAAGGCCGAGAATGACTACAAAGCAAACAGAGTGCTTTAGCCTCGCTGAGCAAAAAATGATAGAGGATGCGGTAATGAGGGATTTTCCCAACAAAAAAATCGGAATACTGATTTCGCTCTATATGGGGCTTCGCATCGGTGAGCTTATGGCATTGAGATGGGATGACGTCGATTTTCACGTTAACACCGTGACGATAAATCATTCGGCACGTGAGATTTACGTTAACGGAAAAAGAAGAAACGTTCTTGACACTCCCAAAACTGCGAACTCGCACAGGGTGATCCCGATTCCAAGCCAGCTGATTCCGTATCTGAAAACGGTTAAGGAGCACAGCAGAAGTGAGTACGTAATTACTACTAAAAACAGAGAAACGACAATCAGATCTTATCAAAAGCTGTATGCAAGCTTCTTGAGGGATTTGAATATAAAATACAGGAGCTTCCATACTTTACGACATACATTTGCTACAAGGGCACTTGAATGTGGAGTGGATATTAAAACAATATCTGAAATAATGGGACACAAATCACCAACTGTGACACTGAACAGGTACTCGCACAGTCTGATCGAGCATAAAATTGCTATGATGAACCGAATTGGCGAAAAGTTGGAGAGGGATGATACGGGGTGAGAAAACACCCCCGAATTTATAAAAATTTAATAATCACCTTGACTTTTCAGAAAAAAATGGTATAATAATAAACGTGCAAAATAAAAATGCAGATGTGGCGGAATTGGCAGCTTCGAAAACGAGCGCGTCCGGTGGACGAGAAAGCGAGTTTGAGAAGGCGAAGGAACAAGGAGAATTGCGAGAAATACGAGCAAGGCGACTATGTTACAAGCCGTCTCGCGGAGCGCGGCTGCCACAAAAAAACAAAATATGCAGATGTGGCGGAATTGGCAGACGCGCTGGATTCAGGTTCCAGTGAAAGCAATTTCATATGGGTTCAAGTCCCTTCATCTGCACCAGAAAGAAATAATACGAACCTTGATGAGTCGAGGTTCGTATTTTTCTTTATAAGGGATTATTTTGGAATTCAAATTTTTCGGTAAAACAATAATACAATTGGGTGGGCTTGATATCCCCACCCTAATTTATTTCAATATTCGTGTTTATATTGAATTCTTATCCTTTTATCTTTTGAAAAAGCATTTGAACATCTGAAGCTTTTAGCACCTTACCCATCGATACGACTTTATCGTTTACAACGATGGCAGGCATACTCATAACTCCATACTCCATCACTTTTGCAAGATCGGTAATGTACTCGACCTCTATACTAAGACCGAGATTTTTTACCGCTTCCTTGGCATACTCTAACTGCTGATGACAGGATTTACAACCTGATCCAAGCACCTTGATACAACAGATACCATCTACCTTTTCACCGCAACAAGTGTTAGCGGTTGCAGGCTGTTCCTTTACTGTACCGCAAGAGCAACAGCACGTCTTTTTTTCTTCTTTTTTCTTTCCGAAAATTCCCATAGTAAATTCCTCCTGAAATTAAATAATAAGTGGTTGCATGAGATTAAAGAAATATCCCACAAGGATAATTCCAATTGTACAAATGGCGATAAAGATGCCGAGCAGTTTGGGTTTTACCGCCTTGCGAAGCATAATGATCGACGGCAGAGAAAGCGTTGTAACGCCCATCATAAAGGAGAGTACCACACCGAGCAATGCTCCTTTTGCAAGCAACGCTTCTGCAATCGGTATCGTTCCGAAGATGTCGGCATACATCGGAACACCTGCAACTGTGGCAAGGATAACGCCAAAGGGGTTATTACCACCGAGTGATTTTACAATCCATTCTTCCGGTATCCAATTATGAATAACTGCACCGATGCCAACACCAACGAGAACG
>JAZNWX010000006.1:0-5676 GCA_045593575.1 Eubacteriales bacterium
GTGTATAGAGTTCTGATTTTTTCACTTTTGAAGAAGTGTTTTGTAAGCTCGTCTGCATTCATATTAACGTATTTCTTTATCTTCAAAAATGCAAGTGCAAGCTTCATTTTGTTGATAGCTGTTTGAGGCAGAGTTGACAAATATCTCAAATGCATAACGTCATCATAGAATTTATAATATCTGTCTAAATTATCCGCTTCCTCGGGAAACAGCTCTTTAAGTCTGTCTCTTCTCCAATATGGGCCCTTATATTCTTCAGGAGTTACCATTTCATAATCGGGCATAATAATATCTCTGTCAGCCCGTATGGTTTCAAGGTGAATACCCAGATCTTTTAAAAACTCATAAATCGGTTCTTCTTCGAGCATATCGCCGATGAGCAGGGGACCTTGTTCGAATTGATATCCTTCGTGCTCAAGTAGGGCAACTACGCCACCGGGCTTTGAATTTTTATCATAAATAACAACCTCGTGGCCGTCTCTTGCAGCAAGTGCACCAAACGTAAGTCCACCAAGTCCGGCTCCGATAATAGCAATTTTCATTTTTATTTCTTCTTTCTGTTTTCTTCAAGCTTCTTAAGTACTTCTGCGTGTGATTCTCTTGTTATGGGATACTTGAGAAGTAAGGGGATGCAAATAAGAAGGAATATTGCGGGAATAACAGCGAACATAACTCTGATGGAGAACAAGGCACTAAGGGGCTGATTAACCATATCCGCTGTCAAACCGTTAGCGGGCTCTATGTATTTTCCAAGCTCAAGTCCCCATCCGCAAGCAGCGGTTGCAAGAGCACCCGTAACCTTTGTTGCAGTTGCCTGCATACCGTAATATACGCCCTCGCGACGCTCACCCGTGAGAAGCTCGTCATATTCAATAACGTCGGGAATCATTGAGTGTGGGCATACCCATTGAGCAGAGAAGCCCATACCCGCTATAGCAGCGAGAAGGAATATCCAGTTATTAGGACCTTGAGGAAGTGCAAATACCACAATCAATGCAGCAGAAGCGATAGCAAGTCCGAGAGCATAGGTTTTAGCTTTGCCGAACTTGTTTGAGAGAATTCCACAAGGAACAAGGAATACAGCAAGAACACCGAGCATTGAAAGCATAATTAACAAGGATGATGCGGTCATCTCAAGCTGATAGTCAATGTAATACTGAAGCATAGCAGTTACCATTGTAAAGCTTATGCTCATAATCATAGTTACGATAAGATAACTGATAAAGGGTTTGTTTTTAAATGTGGAAAGGAATGATTTAAGAGGGGGCATTTTGGGAGGAGCATCATCTATTGCAGGCTTATACTTAAGGAAAAGTCCCGGAATAAGAATAGCAATACCGCCAAGAACACCGTAGATCAAGCTCACGATACTCCAACCCATATGCTCTGTAACTCCAAAGGAATCTTTAATAATGCCTGCGAGCATTGAGGTAAGACCTGCACCGCAAAGATAACCGATGATACTGAAAACCATTCTGTAGGTTGTAAGTGATGTTCTTTCATTATAGTCATCAGTAATTTCAGCAGTCATTGCAGAGTATGCAGTATTCGTGAGGGTGTGGAAGGTATCAAAGAGAACAAATGAACCTATGATGATAAAGAAATAAGCTATGTCCGAGAGTCCTTTCGGAACTGAGAAAACAAGCCAGAAGGAAAGGGCAAAGGGAAGTGCACCGAAAATAAGATAGGGTCTGCGTTTGCCCCATTTTGATTTAGTTTTGTCTTCAATATAGCCAAATAATACGTCATTAACTAAATCCCAAGTGATCTTGCCGACCAGAATTGCTGTTCCGGCGAGACCTGCATTAACACCAACAACATTGGTATAATAGTAAAGCATAGAAAACTGAAGCATAGCAGTAACAACCGCCATACCAAAATCTCCAACGCCGTATTTCAGTTTCGTAAAAACTGAGAGCTTCTTGTTAGACATAATATTGTCTCCTTTGGTATTTATTGTTTATATTTCATAAACTAAATTATTATACCATACATAAACAATTCTTGTCAACATAAATAAATTAGGCATATTCAACAAAATTATGTTTGTTCATAAAAAAGCTCCCCAAATCGGGGAGCTTATCTTATCTATTGAAAAAAGTATCAAGGTCATAAAATTCTTCCAGATACTTTCGGGTATTATAGCACATTTCTTTAAAAAGATTATAGGAATCCTCCTTTGAGAGATTCGAGCATAGAGCCTGATTGCAAAAAGAATAGTAAATCTTTTCAAGATTTCGTTCCTTTATCGCCTTATAGCAATAGTCAACGTTGATGCACGCCTTGTAAACAAGCTCGAATGCGCCTTGTGGAAGGGGAAGAGCAACCACGGGACATACGTTGTCATTGGAAAAAACACAGTTTGTTTCAACAATACTTCCAAGCGGCATTTGAGGCATCTGACCTCTGTTTATGGTGTTGACGTTTGAAACAACTGTCTTAAATCCCATAATTGCCTTCATAAGATCAACCGCTTCTTCGGTTGAGTTGATCAACTCAAGATGTTGTCTTCCTTCTGCTAATTCTATTGTTTCTGCAATCATTTTTTTCTGATTGTCTCTTCGATAGTCAACGGTTGTAAGACCAAATTGCCACTCTTTTACTGTGTCGGGATCTTTAAGATACCAATCATTAGGCACAAATTCAGCAAGATGACGGTCACCCGCAGCCGCGAGTGCACCAAATCGATTGAAAAGATCAAATTTTACTTTGTTTCCGTAAGCAAATGGATCATATCTGAATGCAAATCTGTCTGCGCCCTCGCGCTCGTAATATCCCTCTTCATAGTACTTGTCCATAAATTCAGGCAAAAGGGAAAGAAGATCAATATCTCCATAATTTGCCTTTGTGATCCAGGTGAAATGATTTACACCGCAGGCATCAGTATAAATCTGACTTCTGTCAACCTTTATTCCTTTAATATCATTAAGAACTACCGTCAATAGCTCCTGAGCGTGAAAAACCTCGTGACAGCATCCAAATGCTTTGATATTTGGAAAAACATCAAATAGTGTTTTAGTACAAATACTCATGGGATTTGTGAGATTAATTACCCAGGCATCAGGGCAGATATTTTTGATTTTTTCAGCAAATTCCTCGTAAATCGGTACGGTTCTCATAGCTCTCAAGACGCCACCGGGACCCGCAGTATCGCCAACAGACTGATAAATACCGTATTTTTCGGGTGCGTGAACATCAGAATGCATTTCATCAAACGTTCCGGGAAGTATTGAGATTATTACAAAATCCGAACCCGCAAGTGCTTCGTCAAGGTACTCATACACTTTGTATTCAAATTTTGAAACCGTTTTTGGATTATTATTTATCCTTTCTCCGATTTTTGCATTTCTGTTTGCAGCAACTAAATCTATATCATATAGAGCAATTTCACCCGACAATCCCTCGGTGAGAGCAAGGTCGGTCATAAAAACGCGTGCCCACATTTTTGAACCGCCGCCAATATAGCAGATTTTAATGTTCTTTTGCATAATCCACCTCACTTTTCTATAATTTCATTATATATCAAAAAAGAAAAAAGTCAATACAAAAACTATTTAAAAATATTTTTAAATACTTCTTGACAAATTTGCTTTGATATGCTATAATCTATTTAAAGAAAATTTGAAATAGGAGGTAATATGGGCGAATATAATTTATTTAAAGTACTTGCAGACGAGCAGAGAAGAGAGATACTCGTTATGCTCAAAAACGGCAGAATGAGCGCGGGTGAGATAGCCGAGGCACTCAACATAACACCTGCAGCACTTTCATATCATTTAAAGCAGCTTAAGGGAGCAGATCTTGTTATGGAGTATAAGCAAAAGAACTTTATTTATTACGAAATCAATGCAACTGTATTTGAAGAATTGATTTTGTGGATCAAACAGTTTGGAGGTAACAAAAAATGAAATTTATCAAATGGATCTTAGCGTTATTGACATTAGCATCAACAATTGTTATGCTGTTTATTTTTCCCGATACAATACCCGTGCATTTTGACATAAACGGTATAGCGGACAGATGGGGCTCAAAATATGAGATGCTTATTTTACCCGTGCTTGCGATTGTATCTGCTGTTATGTTTGAGATACTTACTAAATTCTACCGCAAAAAATCAGATGAATCTGATAATGAAAAGCAAAAAGCAGAGATTTCATCCAACGTAAAGGTGCTAAATATTACAACTTGGATAATCTTGCTTCTGTTCTTTGTTATGAATATTTTCTTCTTGTATACTGCATATTCTCAAGTATATCCCGAAAAAGATCTTCCTGAATTTGACGTAATGAGAGCTGTGGCTATTACTATGGGAATAACGTTTATAGTAATGGGTAACTATATGACAAAAACAAGAAGAAACAGTACAATAGGTTTTCGTTTGCCATGGACGCTTTATAACGATACTACTTGGAATAAATCCAATCGTTTTGCAAGCTATGTTATGATGATTGCGGGTGTTATTATTATCATAAGTGCAATTCTTGTAAAGGGAATTGCATCAACGGTAATTATGCTTGCTTCGTTGTTAATCTCAATAGCCATAATCATAGTTTATGCATATACCGTTTACCGTGATGAAAGGAAAAAAGATAATGAAGGAACTAATAAAGAGTAATCTCAAATATCTCATTTTTCTTGCGATTTTCGGTTTGATCGGCGGTTATTTTACTGCGATATATTCAATACAGAGCTTGGGTCAGGAAATGATTGATGAAGCACTTGCAGAGCTTGGCAGTATTGAAATGCTTATTATAATAACCACTCTCCAATCTCTTGGCTATGCTTTGATTTTGGGAATTATCGGAAAGATTATTGCCAAGAAAATAGGACTTTGGAGAAAGGTCAGCTTTGAGACAAAGGGAAATTTAGAATTAATTATCACAACTCTTGTCGGCGGCGCGGCATTTGTATTGCTTGACTATCTTGTGTTTGGTAATTTTATTGAAGCGGTTAAAAATAGCTATGAAGTAAAACCGACCTTTGAGTATATTGTTGCATCGGTAACATACGGTGCTGTAATTGAAGAGGTTATGATGCGTTTGTTCTTTATGTCATTGATTGCTTTGATTATTCAAAAAATATGCAAAAAAGAAGCTATGAATGATAAAATGCTAATCATAGCAAATATCCTTGTAGCTATTCTTTTTGCTGCAGGACACCTACCTGGAACTATAATGACGATTGGAATTACCCCAATGATACTTATTCGATGCTTTCTGATGAATGGTGCATTTGGCTTGATGTTTGGACGTCTTTACAGAAAATACGGAATACATTACGCAATGCTCGCACATGGCGGTATTCATATCGTTTCAAAATTGATTTGGATATTGTTTATCTAAATGAAAAATGCCTCGCAGAAGCGAGGGAGTTTTTATTTACTTGATATATGATTTGACATTCCGATTACTGTACTTTCGGGACTGATATAAGCTTCTCCGTTTGGAGTACCTACTTTAGGATCATAAGTGTTTGTTTTGTCGTTATACCAAGAGTTGTTTTCTTCTTTGTCATTCTTTTTAAGTTTACTAAAAAGCTTTTTAAAGATATTCATAATGTACTCCTTTCAAAAATACTAATTTTATAATTTAATTATAGCATACAGGAATAATTCTGTCAAGCATAAAAAGATAACCCTGCAAATTGCTTTGCAGGGTTATTGTATTTACAAGAACT
>JAZNWX010000007.1:0-4315 GCA_045593575.1 Eubacteriales bacterium
GGAACTATACAATATGTACAGAAATTATTACAACCGTACATAATTGAAACCCAGGCACGGTAATCGCTCTCACGTCTTATTGGAAGACCTTCTGCAACGGAATAATCCTCATCGGTGCAATAAAGACGTTTGCCTCGTTTAATTTTCTCCGATAAAAGCTGTGGAAGCTTATGAATTGCAGCAGTTGAAAACACAAAATCAACGTAGGGGTATTTAAATTTAATATCATTCACACGGTGTTCCTGTGTAACCATACAACCGCAAACAGCTATGACCAATTCAGGATTCTTCTGCTTAATATGCTTATATTGTCCAATGATTGAAAGTGCCTTGAGTTCTGCGTGTTCACGAATTGCACAGGTATTAACAACTATAAGATAAGCTTTCTCGGGTGAATTTATAATTTCATAGCCCATACTTTCAGCCATACCTGCTATTTTTTCGCTGTCAGCCTCGTTTTGCTGACAACCGAACGTCATAACGAATGCACCCTTGCGAAAACCGTTCTCAATTGCAAAACGGTCATTGTCGGCTTTTATTTTGTTTATGTAATTAAACTGTTTTTCAATGTCTTCTTGTGGTAAAAATTTTGTTCTCAATGCATATTTCTCCAATATATACTTTATCATCTTATAATTATACATCTTTTGTTGAAAAAAGTCAAGGAAATTATTCGTAATATAATAATTATTTTATATTATATAATGATTTATTTCGGTAAAATTATATTGACACATCGAAGCAAATGAGGTATAATATTTGAGTATATTCACTAAAGGGGAGGTTTTGTATGATACTGATTATTGCTGAAAAACCGAGTTTGGCAAGAAATATTGCTGCCGGCATTGGTAAATTAGCAAATAAAAACGGATATCTTGAAGGCAACGGTTATTTGATAACGTGGGCTTTCGGACACCTGTTCTCCCTTGCCGATATTGAATATTATAATCCATCTCCCGACGGTACAAACCGTTGGACTATGCAAAATCTTCCCTGTTTCCCCAAAAAATTCGTCTTTGAGTTAAAAAAGGATGCTAAAAAACAGATAGATCCGGGTGTTCAGAAGCAATTCAATACAATCAAATATCTTTGTAACCGTAATGATGTAAATATGATTGTAAATGCAGGAGACGCAGATCGAGAGGGTGAGATTATTGTTCGTTTATGTATTCAGAATGCTCTTGAATCTCCAAAAGAAATCAGACGTTTGTGGCTCCCTGACCAAACTCCTCAAACAGTTGCTAAGGCACTGACTGAGATGAAGCTTGATAACGAATACAATAATCTTGCAAACGAAGGTTTTGCCAGAACCTATATAGATTGGCTTTATGGTGTCAATTTGACACGTTATGCAACTCTAAAGACTGGAACGTTGTTGCGTGTTGGAAGAGTAATTGTACCTATTGTTAAAGCTATTTACGATAGGGATATGGCAATTAAAAACTTTGTACCCGAAACATACTATATTATTTCAAGCAAAGAATCAACTAACGGTGAGGTTATTGAGCTTAACGGTAAGGAAAAATTTCCTAAGGATATGCTTAACAAGGCTGAAGAGCTTTGCAAAAAGTATAATTCCTCGACAGCAGTTGTGACGAATGTAAAAAGAAAGAAAGATACACTTGCACCCGGTAAGCTATATTCACTCTCAAAGCTGCAGAATGTGCTTGGTAAAAAGTATAAGATGTCGATGAAGCAAAGCCTTGACATTATTCAAAAGCTTTATGAAAACGGTTATTTGACCTACCCGAGAACGAATTCAGAGTATCTTGCCACTACTGAACAAGGAAAAGTAAAAACTATACTTGAAAACTGTAAAAAGCTTGGTTATCCTGTTGAATTCAAGTTTTCAAAAAAGATTTTTGATGATTCAAAAATTGAGTCACACTCGGCTCTTACACCGACTTATAAGATTCCCGATGCATCAAAATTGACACCCGATGAAATGAAGGTTTATTCAACAGTATTTCGCCGCTTTGTTGCGGTATTCTGTGCTGAAGATTGTATAGTTGAACGCAGTGAAATCACCATTAAGGTCGGCGACTATGAAGAATTCTCTATTAAGGGTACTGTCATTCTTCAAAAAGGTTGGACAAAATACGATGATTACACGCAAAAGGATAAAATTTTGCCAAAGCTTGTAAAGGGTGACGTGGTAAATATCAATTTCAAGCCCATTGAAAAAGAAACAGCACCGCCTAAGCACTATACCATTGAAACATTAAATAACTATCTAAAGAATCCATTCAAAGAGGACAAGGCTGCTCTTGATGAAAAGACACAGGCAGAGGATTCAGACAACAGTGACGACAGCGAAGACTATAAGGCGATTTTTGAAGGACTTGAGCTTGGTACTGAAGCTACAAGAACGGGCATTATTGACAATGCCAGAAACAGCCAATATATCCATCTGAACAAGGACGTGTATACTATTCTTCCGGGTGGTATTTTTATGATTGAATCGCTTATGCGTATGAACATCAATATGGATAAGTACAAGACAAGTCAGCTTGGTCAGGCATTAAAGAAGGTTTATCGAGGAAATATTCAAATCGAAGAAGCTATCAAGCTTACAGAAAGTGAATTATCCGAAATATTTGCATTGAAGGATGCACCGATTGAGCTTGATACGGATAACGGATTTGTAGGTGATATTATTGGTAAATGCCCTCTTTGCGACGGAGAGATTAAACGTACAAAATTTGGTTACGGATGCTCAAAATATAAAGAAAACGGATGCAAATTTTCTGTTGGCGGTTATATTTTGGGACGTTCAATATCAAAGTCTAATGTTCAAATGCTTCTGACAACCGGCAGAACCTCTAAAATTCAAGGCTTTACTTCTAAAAACGGTAAGAAGTTTGATGCTTTCTTAAAGCTACAGGACGGTAAAGTAGTTTTCGACTTTTAAATACAATACTCCTCTTTTTAACACAAAATTTGCCACAATAATATACTGTTAATACAACAGTTTTATTTGTGGAAAAAATTCCTTTTTATATTTTTATCCTAAGTGACTAAACTTGAGATAAAAATGGAAAAAATATACCTGTATTTCAGATAAGACTGAATTGCTTATCTGCTTTGGAGGTATTGGAATGAGTGTTAAAAGAGGAGATATTTTTTATGCTGACTTAAGCCCTGTTGTGGGCTCGGAGCAAGGAGGAATGCGTCCTGTATTAATAATTCAAAATGACGTTGGCAACAGATACAGCCCAACGGTTATTGCCGCTGCCATTACATCAAAAATGGGAAAGACACATCTTCCCACACATATAGATATTCAGGCAAACGGTGTTGGTCTTGCTAAAGATTCCGTCATTCTTCTTGAACAGATAAGAACCATTGACAAGCAGCGATTAAAAGAAAAAATGGGACATCTTGATGAAATCACAATGAATGAGGTAAATTCGGCTATTGCTGTAAGTTTTGGATTAAGTATTCCCGAAATAAATAACGAATAATTGAGATTTATTAACATTTTATTCTTGATTTTATTTGTTTTTTGTAGTAAAATATATACCGTTGACATATCAACAGTTCAATATATGGAGTTAATACATGAAGTTTGTACAAAATTACAATATACGTTGGCACGACACAAATGCTAACCGTGAGATCACACCGTCAGCAATACTGACTTTTATGCAAGAAACCACAAATAAACATATTCAGACTATATATCCCACGCTGGAATACATTCGTGATGAGCTTCATCAAGCATTCATTCTCTCTAAGGTTTATATGCGTTTTTATGAGCCTGCACATGCGTATGACGATATTACGGTTGAAACCTGGACCGGTGAAGAATCCCGTGGTTTCACATTTTACCGTAGCTTTTGCGTAAAGGTTGGAGATAAGATAATTGCTGATGCTTTAACCTTATGGTGCCTTGTCGATACAGAAAATCACAAATTGATTCCTGTTACAAAATTTGAAAACAACTTTATTGACGAACCTTCTTTAAGGGTTGATATGCCCAGAAAGATCAAATTCCCTTCTGATATTCCTCTTGACTTTGTTGGAAACCGAAAAATTGTTTACAGTGACATCGATTATAACAAGCATATGAATAACACACACTACCCCAATATGCTTATCGATTTTCTGCCAGAGCCTGAAAAATTTAAGGTTAAGGAGCTTATGCTTTCATTTATTAAGGGTGCAATATACAATGATGAGATTCAAATACATAGATGCTTTGATAACGATACGTTTTATTTTAAAACATTAAATTCAGAGGGCAATACCTGCCTTGAAGCTTTTTTAATGACCGAAGCACAAGATTTTGAAATTAAATAGTAATATTTTCCCT
>JAZNWX010000008.1:0-2893 GCA_045593575.1 Eubacteriales bacterium
ATCTCGGCTGGGTTCCCTCCAGAATGACAACGAGCGAGAATTAACTGCTCGACAAACCCTGATTATTCACTATTTGGAAAACAAAAAGCGAGCCGAAAACTCAGCTCGCTCATTTTTTCTTTTATTTACCCTTAAATCCCCAAACTACAAAGCCGTCGCCATACGCCCAATCGTCACTCCATTCGCTCGGCTTTGACTCCGCCTCGCAATAAACAGTTATGGAATTACAATTGAAAAATGTACCCCAGCCAAGCATTTCTACCGAGCTCGGTATTACGATCTCTTTAATGCTCGGACAATTACTAAACGCACCGTTGTCAATGGACAAAACAGAATTCGGAATGTTCACTCCTTCCAATAATTCGCAGTTCGCAAAAGCATCCATACCAATAAACGTAAGCGAATCGGGTAAAGTCAGTGTCTTTAACTCAGAGCAGCTCTCAAACGCACATACATTTACTCTTCTCACTCCGTCAGGAATTGCCACGTTTGTAATAGATCTGCAATACATAAATGCTTGTGCCCCGATGCTCTTTACCGATTTTGGAATATCTATACCGACTACACTCGGACAATACCAAAATGCAGCGTGATCAATTTTCTCCAAGGATTCGGAAAGATTTACATCGCGAAGGTTATAACAAAAACCAAATGCCTCTTTTCCGATACTCTTAACCGTATCGGGCATAGTCACGCTTTTAAGTGATGAATAGCCGCCAAAGGCACAGTCGCCTATATGCTCCACCCCGTCTGCAACTGTGAAGGAGTCACCCTCGGGAAATGCTCTTATCAGAGTTTTTCCGTCCTTTGTATACAGACCTCCTTCAACGGTTTTGTAGTATTGGTTGCCTTGAGCGACCTCTACATTTGAGGCATAAATACCGTTTTCACAAATATGCGTAATATACTCCGGAATAACCACACTTGAATTGGGATAACCGTATCCTGAAAATCCGTAAATTATGCGTGTATCCTCGTGCAATTCAAGTGCTCCGTTTTCAAAGCTTCCCTGAAACAGCACCAAATACGGATTTTCTTCACTGCCGACGTATTTTGAGCCCTTATATTCATTAAAGGTATATTGATCTATCGCATACGCGGGAATTGCCCTGAAAGAATCGGCATAAACATTTGTAATTCCGTTTGGAATAACAAATGAAAACTCCATCTCTTTTCTGCAGTAATATATCAATTCCCTGCCATCCTTACTGCAAAGGTGACCGTTCATCGTTTTATAGTGTTTATTATCGGGATCTACCTCGATCTGCACCAAGGGATGTGCGTGAAAAGCATATTTTCCTATGGAACGCAGGTTTTTTCCGAGTGTGATTTTTTCAAGATTTGTGCAACCCATAAATGCATAGTCACCGATTTTTGTGACCGTGTCGGGAATGCTTACACTTTTGATATTATGTTTGTTAAAAAAAGCATATTCTGCAATTTCAACAACGGGTTTTCCTTTATATTCGGACGGAATAATAAGATTTTCAACCACAGAGGACAATATTCCCATAACAATGTAACCCGTTTCATCGCCTTTAAGCTCAAGCTCAATTCCGTCAGAGTATTCGGGAGCAAAGACACCCATCTTTGCACAATTGCTTTTATCAGTGTCATCTCCTCCGCACGAAAAAAGCGGCAGAGCAAAAAGAAACACAGCCATAAATAATGAAAACAACCTTCTCATACATTTTCCTCCTATTTTATTACCACGTTCCCGTCACCGAGAAGGTCTTTCAGTTGTTTTACCGTATAATCCGTAGCATCAAAACCAAGACCTGCGGGATGATACTGCTTCGTTGAGCTGTCAAAGAAGATAACCTCTGTAGCTCCCTCAAAAATCTCAACGAGATTTTTGGCACGGACAAATTCATCCGACTTGAAATCGGGCACCCTGAGATAGAGCTTTTTCGCCTTTCTCACACCGCCGCCGAAGGTCTCTTCCATCTCGACCGTCTTTTGCCTGCTCGGTGCCGCCCTCTTTTCGCTCGGAGAATACTCACCGTTTTTCTGAAGAGGTGTTATTCCCGACACAATGAACTTGACGTCCTCGTCCTCGCGTGCCTGTACGTATCCGCTGACAAGAACCGCAGCATCCTCCGCAATCTTGTGGGAACAATGCGAATACGTGCGTGAAAACGCGATACATTCGATCTCACCGTATCTGTCGCCAAGGTTGAAAAATGCCATTTTGTCACCGTTTTTTGTGTATTTTACGGTCACGCTGCCTATTATTCCCGCAATATTTTGCAATTTGCGTTCCCCCGTGTCATCCCTCTCAAGCAGCGAAACGATCTCCTCACGCGGAACGTTTTCAATATGCTCACGGTATGAGTCAAGCGGATGCCCTGAAAAATAGAGCCCCGTTGCTTCCTTCTCCTGTGCGAGCTTTGTCGGAAGCGGAATTTCAGGCAGGTCGGGATACTTGAATTCAAGTCCCGTGTCAAGCCCCCCTGCCATTGAGAAGAAGTCGAGCTGACCTGCAATATTGTTCCCCCTTTTGCTCGCCACACCGTCAATTATCATCTCGAATGACGCAAGAAGCTGACTTCTGTGCTTGCCGAGTCTGTCCATAGCACCACTCTTTATAAGCGACTCAATCTGCCGCTTATTCATATCGTAGTCACTCATTCTGTCAATAAAATCGTCAAAGGATGAGAAAGCTCTTCTCTTTCGCTCCTTTATCGCGTTGGCAACAAAATTCTGCCCCACGTTCTTTATTGCAAGCAGTCCGAAGCGGATGTTATTTTCGCTCACGTGGAAATACATCTCGCTCTTGTTTATATCGGGTGGAAGAACACCGATTCCGAGCTTTGAGCAGTCGGAAATGTATTCCGCAATCTTCGGCATATTGCCAAGCACACTCGTCAGCAGGGCTGCAAAGTATTCCTTG
>JAZNWX010000009.1:0-2924 GCA_045593575.1 Eubacteriales bacterium
TCGGTTCCAACGCACAAAATTTCAGCATTTTTAATTTTCATATTATCCTCCCTAACAGAAAAACTGTTTTTAAAATGGGGATTTATCAGCATCCATTCCAATTCTATCACTTTTTGTTTTTTCTTTCAAGTGTTTGAAAAAATAAAGTTATATTTTTTAATAAATCTCAATTTTATATATTGTAAATTTTATAAAAAAATGGTACAATATTTAAAACCATTAATAAAAAGGAAAGTCAGATGAACAACTCGACATCAAACGGCAAAAAAGAAACAAAAAAGCTTGGCATAATCCTTACCGTATGCGTGCTTATTTTAATATTTATAGCAATATTACTTATCAAAACTCTTGCGTCCGCACCAGCCGGATCCCCACAGATACAATATATTGAGCTGTTGGCAAAAGAGGGAATGACACTGCAAAAGGCAGAATCAATTCTCGCAGGTGCAGGCATAAATTATGAGATAATACCTACGCAATCAAGAACTCCGAACAGAGTTGAAAAAATAGAATACATGGGCAAGGTCGAAGAGGGAAAAACACTTATCGAGGTCGGCACTACCGTTAAGCTCCATGCAAACAAGGTGGAAAACAACAAGATAATCTATCTCACATTTGACGACGGCCCAATTGTAAAATATACCGATTCCACGCTCGAAAAGATTTATTACAACACGGGTGAAATGCTTGATGTTCTTGACAGTTACGGAATTAAAGCGAGCTTTTTCTTGGCCGGCTATCAAATGGTAAAGCCCGACAGAAGCCAATACGTATCCGACATTTACAGCAGGGGACATCTTATTGCCTGCCACAGCTATTCACACGATTATGATAATATTTACAACTCAACACCTGACCTTTTATCCGATATAGAAAAATTTGAAAACGAGCTTAATAGCTTATTGGGTGAGGAAATATATACTTCTATGGGAAAATATATTCGTTTTCCCGGTGGAACAAATAATTCATACTTAAACGAACAGCAGAGCATGGAATTTATTACCGCGGTACGCGAAAGCGGTTATAAGATCTATGACTGGACACTTCTTATAAATGATGCCGACGACAGAGAACGTCTGGAGGGAGAGAGTGACAGAGATTATTATTTCCGTTCATTAACGAACGGTCTGGAAGCAAAAAAGGACTCAGGCAAGCCCCTTATTCTGCTTATGCACGATACATATTCAACCAAAAACGTTCTGCCTGAGCTTCTTGATTATCTGATTTCTGAAGGCTTTTATTTTGATACCATAGATAATTGCTCCGAATATACATTTGTTGAAAATTAAAATATAAAAGCAGAGGTCGGTGAAGTGAACCTCTGCTTTTTTCTATTCCCAAGGCTTGTCTATATCGACAAAGCCAATGTCATATATCTTAAGTGATAGCAAATAGAAAAAATAATGACTATCAATACCGTTTTTATAACTTTGTTCATTTTCTTTGGCGGATTATTATAGATGTTGGATTTTTCAAAAGCCATCTCATCTAATTCACAACTCTCTTTTGCATAATTTATCGTGCGATTTATATCAAATTCGTTCATTTTGTTTCCTCATTTATCAAATTTAGGTGTAAAATCTGTTTTTGCGGATTCCTTACCCTGCGAAAAACCGTCAAAACCGAGTGAAAGAGCATAGCTCAGCACCTCATCGTATTCAAAACTCGTTAGGTGTCTTTTGAGATTTTTTGGTGCATTTGCATCTGCAAAATCGGGCGTATATTGACGCATAAGAGACAGGGTTATGTCCTCAACGGGCAGAATTTCGGAAATATATTTCAGCACGTGCTTGGAGTCCTCTCGGCACGATGGCAAAACAAGGTGACGCACAATAAGTCCGCGAACAGCCATTCCATTTTCGTCAAGCGTCAGCTTACCCACCTGGCGGTGCATCTCCTTAAGTGCTTCGCCCGCCACGGTTGCGTAATCAGGTGCCGAAGAATATCCTTTTGAAAGTGCATCATCAAAATATTTGAAATCGGGCAGATAAATATCAACAAGACCGTCAAGTGCACGAAGGGACTCTTGACTCTCATATCCACCACAGTTGTAAACGATGGGAATTTTCAGCTGTTTTTTTGCCTTTTCAAGTGTTTTGGCGACAAAAAACGAGTACGGAGTGGCAGTTACAAGATTGATGTTGTGTGCACCTCTACCTTCTAACTCAAGCATTTTTGCAATAAGCTCGTCCTCGGTATATTTTTTTCCAACTACTTCTCGGCTGATATCCCTATTCTGACAAAAAACGCAGCGGAGGTTACAACCTGAAAAGAAGATCGCACCCGAGCCACCCTTACCGCTGATGCAGGGTTCTTCATAAAAATGAAGATCGGCAGATCCAATGACATATTCATTTGAGGCACCGCAAAAGCCAATTTTTCCGGACATTCTGTCAACAGAGCAGCCACGGGGGCACATAAGACATTTTTTCATTTTTCGCTCCGTCCTTCATAAAGATTTGATTAATTATACACTTTTATTTATTTTTTTTCAAGTAGATAATTGATTTTAATGGGAATATGATGTATAATTAATCAAATTGGGGTTTGTCGAGCAGTTTACTCTCGCTCGTTGTCATTCTGGAGGAAACCCAGCCGAGATTCTATCGCTTCGCTCCAGAATGACACTTAGTGTCCGGCTGGGTGACCGATAGAATCTCGAGCGATAATATTCCCCCGCAAACTTTGTGCGATTGTTTTGCCCCGCTTTTTCAAAAGCGACCGCCCGCCGCGTAGGCGAATCGCCGTTTCTTTTGTTAGCTTTTCTTTGCGGCTCCTTTCGCCAAAGAAAAGCGGCTAAAGACCTTTGGTATCAAGACTTGATAGACGCTTTTTCTTTTGAGGAAAAAGGCCCAAAAGAAAAAGCTTTGCAAAAAGAAAAGGGCCGTATCGCTCAAGCCGCTGGGCTCCCGCTTTTGAAAAAG
>JAZNWX010000010.1:0-2877 GCA_045593575.1 Eubacteriales bacterium
CCAATTAAAGTTTTACCCGGAACACCGAATCTCTCAAGGTTTACCTGATGGCAAATACCGTTGCCGGGTCTGGAATAATGAATACCGTACTTTGCCGCAGCAGTTCTGATAAACCTATGGTCATCGGCATTCATAAATCCCGATTGGAGAGTGTTATGGTCAATATAAGCGACGGAAAGATCAGTTTTTACGCGATCGATGCCCATTGCTTCAAATTCAATGTAAGCCATCGTGCCCGTTGCATCCTGTGTGAGGGTTCTGTCGATCTTTATTGAGATCTCACTACCCGGGGTCATATCACCCGAAACAAGATGAGCAGCTATTATTTTTTCGGCTATCGTTTTTGGTGTTTTCATATCATTCATTATCCTTTTTATAAGTTACAATAAACTTCTCTAGCTCAGCGGTAGAGATTACCGTCTGCCTTCCGTTAGCATATTGCTCATCAACCCACTTTTTGATCTCTGTGACCATCGGATCGCGTTTTGAGATAATATCGTCTCCGCTGAGACGGTAATGAGAGTTGATCCAATAAGCGATTCCTGCTGCACCGGATGTGGAGCTTACGGTGACGCCTGCGGGTCTGTTAAGAATAGCACCGGTGTCAAAGATGTTATATATCTCTTCATCCTTAAGCATACCGTCTGCGTGGATTCCCGCGCGGGTCTTGTTGAAATCCTCGCCTACAAAAGGAGTCATAGGGGGAATATGATAGTTCATTTCTGTTGAGAAATAATCTGCAATTTCGGTAATAACCGTGGGATCCATACCGTCGAGTGTTCCTCTGAGAGATGCATATTCAAATACCATAGCTTCAAGCGGAACGTTACCTGTTCTCTCTCCTATACCGAGGAGCGAGCAGTTAACTGCACAAGCACCGAAGAGCCAAGCGCAGGTTGCATTGGCAACACCTTTATAGAAATCGTTATGACCGTGCCATTCGAGCTGTTCGCTGGGAACGTCTGAATAATGCTGAAGTCCGTAAATAATACCGGGAACACTTCGAGGAAGTGCAACTTCGCTATAAGGTACACCGTATCCCATCGTATCACAAGCCCTGATCTTTACTGGGATACCTGCTTCACGAGATAGTGCCTGTATAGCGTTAACAAACGGTACGACAAAACCGTAGAAATCGGCTCTTGTAATATCTTCAAAGTGGCAACGGGGTCTGATGCCCATTTCGAGAGCGGCACTTATGGTTCTCAGATAATGATCCATTGCTTCACCGCGGGACATGCCCAGTTTTTTGAAAATATGGTAATCAGAACAGGAAACAAGAATTCCTGTTTCCTTGATTCCGAGATCTTTTACAAGCTTGAAATCTTCAAGGCTTGCTCGGATCCATGTGGTGATCTCAGGAAATTCAAGTCCGAGCTCCTGACAAGCGTGAAGAGCTTTTCTGTCGTTTTCACTGTAAACAAAGAACTCTGTAGCTCTGATGATGCCCTTGGGACCACCGAGCTTATTTAATAGCTTATAGAGATCTACGATCTGCTGTGGGGTATAAGGAGCTTGAGACTGCATTCCGTCTCTGAACGAAGTGTCTGTGATCCAGATTTCCGATGGCATTCCGAGAGGAACTCTGCGGTGGTTAAAGGGTACCTTGGGTATCTCTGTATATGTGTAAATCTCGCGGTAGAGATTAGGTTCATCAATATCCTGGAGCTGATATCTGTACGATTTCTGCTCAAGTAAATTGGATTTTTTTGATATTTCTATCATTGTCGTTCCTCCGTCTTTAATAATTTCTTAATATTATACTACAAACCAGTACAAATTGCAAGCCTTTTGACAAAACTTTTCATAAATTAATGATTATTAAGCGATTATATGCTGAATTATGCAACTTTTGGTATCCGAGATTTCAACTTATGTCAAATACTGTTAATATTTTGTCATTGAGTTTAGATATTATTGAATATTTATCAGTATTTTTTTACAAAAGTACTTGATTTTTGCTTGATTTTCTGCAATAATATATGTATAACCCTTTCAGGAGGTAGATTATGTTAAAAACCGAAGGACTTCAGTATCATATCAACTGCTGCCCCGGTGATGTCGGAGGATATTGCATACTTCCGGGAGATCCCGGCAGAGTACCGAAAATTGCAGCATATCTCGATGATCCCGTATTGACAGCACAGAACCGTGAATATACAATATTCACCGGAACATTACTCGGTGAGCGAGTAAGCGTTTGTTCAACCGGAATCGGCGGACCATCCACCGCTATTGCTGTTGAAGAGCTAGCAGCTTGCGGAGCACATACTTTTATTCGAGTCGGCACAAGCGGAGGAATATCAACAATGGTTCGTGCAGGAGACGTTGTTGTGGCAACCGGTGCGGTCAGACAGGATGGCACCAGCGGCGAATACGCTCCATATGAATTCCCGGCTGTATCCGACCCCGACGTCCTTTTCGCCTTGATCGAAGCCGCCAAAGATATAGGTTATCCTTATCACGCAGGAGTGGTTCAAAGCAAGGACTCTTTCTACGGTCAGCACAGTCCCAATAAAATGCCTACGGCATCTGCACTTAACGAGAAATGGGAAGCCTGGAAAAGACGCGGCGTTCTTGCCAGCGAGATGGAGGCATCTACTCTTTTTGTTGTAGGTGCCGCACTCGGACTCAGATGTGGAGCTGTTTTCCACGTTGTATGGAATCAGGAACGTGCTGCTCTTGGGCTTGATACTGACGCTGAAGAGGATCACGATACCGACAAGGCGATCAGAACAGCCATCAGAGCACTTCAGATTATGATCGAACAGCAATAAAAAATAAAACCCCGAATCGGGGTTTTATTCTTTATTCTATATCTTCTATGAGCTCTGTTACTCGTGTTTCGAGTATCTCCGGAGATTCAACAAGCTTCTT
>JAZNWX010000011.1:0-5137 GCA_045593575.1 Eubacteriales bacterium
CTCAGCGACAACCTCAATGCAGCACTTGGTGTAAGCGGTGCTGAATTTGATACTGTTGTTTTGACAGATGATATTACAGGTGTTGATGCAGTATATGTAGCAAAAGATGGCTCCGGTCACGTTGCGGTAATCGGTGAAAACTTCTTTGGTGTTAACACAGAAGGCAACTTTGTTGCGGCGGTTGATGCAAAGACAAATTCCATCACAGCTTCTGATGCAGACAAGGAAACAGCAATAGCTGCAGTTTCTGCTCTTAAGAGCGTAACTTATGAAGACATTGATCTTTCAACTTACCCTGAGCTTCCTGCAGGAATTAAATCCGCTAAGAAGTCAAGCAAGGGTGTTTATGTTATCGTTATTGAGTTTAACGGTTATGCAGAGGGCAACAGTGCAGAGATTACTGTTGGTGCAGACGGTAAGGTTATCGGCACAAAGATCCTTGTAATTAATGATACTCCCACATACGGTGGAGCAAAGGTTCCCGAGCTTGATGCAAACGGACATTTCAACGGTGCAACTCTTGATACGATTGAGGGTATTGACACAATTGCAGGTTGTACTATTTCTACAAAGGCATACCGCACAGCTATTAAGGATGCACTTGCGGCGGCTGCAATCTTTGGTGGCGGTGACGTTGATCTTCGTGATCCCGAACAGATCCTCAGCGACAACCTCAATGCAGCACTTGGTGTAAGCGGTGTAGAATTTGATAAGCACTTCTTTATGGAAGTTGTTGAAGGTGTTGATGCTATCTACGTTGCAAAGGACGGTTCAGGTCACGTTGTAGTTATCGGTGAAGCATTCTATGGCTTTGATGCTGACGGAAATGCAATAGGCGAAGTAAATGACGTTGCTGCAAACGCAATTGCAACAATCAAGGCAACAACATTGACAGAGCTTGATCCCAGAGCTTATGACGGAGTTTCCAAGAGAGTTAAATCTGCTCTTGTTACAAATAGTGGTGTTTACGTTCTCGAGGTTGAAGGTCCCGGCTTTGGTAAGAAGGGCTCAAGCGACTACGGTGCATCGGGTGAATATATCATCATTCGCATCGCACTTACAGCCGATGGCAGAATCATTGACTGCTATACAGTTTACCAGAGCGAAACAATGAATTTTGGCGACGTGTGCGGAACTGAAGAATTCTACGGTCAGTTCGCCGGTAAGAACGAAGAAAACTACGAAGAAATTATTATTGCAGGTGCCACATATACAACTGCTGGTTACCACGGTGCAATAAAGTATGTCTTTAAGGCAGTTGCGATTTTCGAAGATAATTAATAGTTTATAGAAAACAGGGAACATTTTGTCCCCTGTTTTTTTTTGTAAAAATTATTGCAAAAAACATAAAATAGTTGTATAATTAACATGTGAATATGTGTAAAGGAAGGAAATTTCTATGAAAAAATTCTTATCTGTTTTGTCTTTTGTTTTAGTTTTATTCTGTGCCTTGACACTTGCTTCGTGCAATCCAACAAAGAGTGAAGAAAGTAGCAGATGTAAGCACAAAGATACCGAAAAAATAGTGACTATCGAGGGCAAAAGCCCTACTTGTCAGGAAATCGGTCTTACAGACGGAAGTAAATGCACAGAATGTGATACAGTTATTGAACGTCAAAAGCCCATTGATAAGATTGATTGTATAGAAAGCGATTGGATTATCGATTATGCTCCCACACAGTCCGATGACGGAAAAAAGCATACCGAATGTACAATGTGCGGCAAGATTATGAAAGAGGAATCTATCGAACGTTCAGTACTTATTGACCTTACTCCTGCTGAGTTTGTCACATTTGCAAATGAGTATTTTTCGTCACAGGAAGAAAGCGATACAGTGCGCACAGTTAAAGCTTTGGCACTTATTCATAAAATAAGAAACGGTAATTACACCGCTGACGAGATGTACAATCTCGTATCAACCGGAGTGATGGAGGGAACAGGTCTTACATCCTTCCAGGTTGACCAAATGTACGGACTGTATCTTTGGAATAGGATAAACGGTGGTGACACCACAATTGTTTTTGAAACCATTCTTGACTTTATGGCAATTGATATTGTCAATGACGAGTTTGGAAAAACGTTGATTGATATGCAGACAGCATCCGATCTTCGTGATCTTTCAGACGGTCTTGAAGAATTCAAGGCACAAATGGATGCGTATGTGACAAAGGAAGAATTCAGAGAATTCGGAAAAGAGAAATTCGGCGAAGACGGTTGGGTTCAGACAGCTTGTGATATGGTATTTGCATTAGCAAGCGGTGGTGGAAAAACGGCAAAGGTCGTTGAAATTCTCAGACTCGTTGACAGCGTTTCTTTCCTTATTCCCGAAGAATATCAGGCATATATTAAGAATTATACCTATGTATATGATGCAATAAAAGAGGAGTGCTCTTACGAGGAATTTCTTCCTGTTCTTCAAAAGGTGGTTTTAGCACTTTCCGGTGAAGATCGAGAATTAAACGTTAATGCTTATTTAATTCAGCAAGCATACATAATGTATTTTAACAGCACAGGTGCTGTTCCCGATGAAAAAATCAACGGTTATGAATTTATTAATTTTGTTAACGTAACGATAGAAACAAATTCAGCCGTTTCGGATAATGTTTCAGAAAACAGCAAAATAATGCTCAAAGACGTGATTCTTATAGCTGATTTTTTGAGAGACACTTCAAAATATAGCTATGATGAAATGTACAGCTTGCTTACTCAGTTGATGAAAAGCCTTCACTGCGACGTCTTTATGTTGAACTTTACAAGTAATGACGTTTACGGAATTTTCAGTATATACGCAAGCGAGCATTGATTTATAGGCACCGAGCAAAAGCTCGGTGCCTTTGCTTTAATTAACTTTTTGCCAAAAATTTCACAAAATGTATTGATAATTTGACAAAAGTGTGATATATTAATAAATGGTAAAGATTGGGCTATAACAAAAATTCTGCCCGAATACGTAATGAAAGGAATTATTACTATGACTTACAACAAGAAATCCATTGAGGATATTGAAATCGTTGAAGGTGCGAGAGTGCTTGTAAGATGCGATTTTAATGTTCCTCTTAAAGACGGAGAGATTACAAGCGATAAGAGAATCGTTGAAGCTCTCCCAACTATCAAATATTTGCTCGCTAAGGGCGCACGCGTTGTTCTTTGCTCTCATATGGGCAAGCCCCACAATATCCTTACAGAAGGTTTTGGCCTTACAAAAAAGGAAAAGAAGAAGGTTGAGGCTCTTCCTGAGGAAGAAAGAGATGCAGTTAAGGCTGAGCTTCTTGCAAAGGCTCTTAAGGACGACAAGAAGAAGCTCACACTCGCTCCCGTTGCGGCTCGTCTTAACGAATATCTTGGTGGCAAGGTAACTTTTGCTGAAGATATTATCGGTCCTGATGCACAGGCAAAGGTTGCTGCTCTTAAGAATGGCGAAGCAGTTCTTCTTGAAAACGTTCGTTTCGATGCAAGAGAAGAGAAGAACGGTGAAGATTTTGCAAAAGAGCTTGCTAAATACTGCGATATTTATGTAAACGATGCTTTCGGTACAGCTCACAGAGCACACGCAACAACAGCCGGTGTTGCTATGTACGGAAATGTTCCCGCGGTTTGCGGTTACCTTATTCAGAAGGAAATCGGCGTTATGGGTAAGGCACTCACAACACCCGAAAGACCCTTCGTTGCTATTCTTGGCGGTGCTAAGGTAGCAGATAAGCTCAACGTTATCAACAACCTTCTCACAAAGGTTGATACACTTATTATCGGCGGCGGTATGGCTTACACATTCCTCGCTGCAAAGGGCTACGGTGTTGGCAAGTCACTTCTTGACGATACTAAGATCGATTACTGCCGTGATATGATGGCAAAGGCAGAAGCTAACGGAGTTAAGCTCCTTCTTCCCGTTGACGTTGTAACAATCGCAGATTTCCCCAACCCCATTGATGCTCCTGTTGAAACACTTATGGTAGATGCTGACTCCATTCCCGCTGACAGAGAAGGCTGCGACATCGGTACAAAGACACGTGAGCTTTATGCTCAGGCAGTGCTTGACGCAAAGACAGTTGTTTGGAACGGTCCTATGGGCGTATTTGAAAACCCCATTCTTGCAAAGGGTACAATGGCAGTTGCTGACGCACTTGCACAGTCATCAGCTACAACCATCGTAGGCGGCGGTGACTCTGCAGCAGCTTGCGAAACACTTGGATTTGCTTCCAAGATCACACACATCTCTACAGGTGGCGGTGCATCTCTTGAATTCCTTGAAGGTCTTGAGCTTCCCGGTATCGCTTGTCTTGAGGATAAATAATTAATACAAAAATATTACTGTGCCGAAATTTCGGCACAGCATACTTACGATAGGAGAAAATAAAATGAGAAGATACGTTATCGCAGGTAACTGGAAGATGAATTTTACTCCTTCCGAGGCAACTGCATTTATAAATGAAATCAAACCCTTACTTGAGGGTAAAAACAATTGCGACATCATCTTTTGTGCTCCCTTTGTAACAATTGGTGCGGCTATGGAAGCTGCAAAGGGCTCAAATATCAAAATTGGTGCACAGAATGTTCACTTTGAAGAGAAGGGTGCGTTTACAGGAGAAATATCCGCAAAAATGCTCAAGGAAATTGGTGTTGAATACGTAATTATCGGTCACAGCGAAAGACGTCAGTATTTCGGCGAAACCGACCATACAGTAAATCTCAGAACAAAGGCAGCTTTGGCGGCAGGTCTTAAGGTTATCCTTTGCCTTGGTGAGGTTAAGGAAGAACGTCTTGCAGGCATCACTAACGAGGTTGTTGGTATGCAGACAAAGCTCGACCTTGCAGGCGTTTTAGCAGAAGATCTTAAGAACGTAATTATCGCATACGAGCCCGTTTGGGCTATCGGCACAGGTCTTACAGCTACTCCCGAGCAGGCAGACGAAACCTGTGGAGTAATCCGTAACGTAGTAGCTGACCTTTATGGCAGAGAAGTGGCTGAAGAGCTTATCATTCAGTATGGTGGTTCAATGAACGATAAGAACGCGGCAGAGCTTCTTTCAAAAACTAACGTTGACGGCGGCCTTATCGGCGGTGCATCCCTTGTTGCCGAAAAGTTCAACGCTATCGTTGATGCAGCGCAGTAATTTATAAGAATAATTAAAGCACCTAC
>JAZNWX010000012.1:0-1759 GCA_045593575.1 Eubacteriales bacterium
TGCAACTCTTTTGACCAAAAAGCTTCATTGTTTGTGTGCAAAGAAAGATCAATCCAGCTTGCTTTTGATGGAGCGGGCGTATTCCCCGGGGGAAAGATTGGTGTATTTTTTGAAGATGCGGCTGAAGTAATGAATGGAGGAAAAGCCCGCAAGCTGGGCGATCTGCGTTACGTTCAATCGCCCCTCCCTTAAAAGCTGCTTGGCATCGCGGATCTTCAAACGGTTCACGTAATCGATCACCGTGGTATGCTTCAATTGCCGAAATTCCTTGCAGAGGGTGGTCTTGTTGGTGGTAATGTTGCGGTTGCTTTCCAAAAATCCGTGATTGCTATCACTGGTATAGGCATCCGTATATCCGCCCCACACCTCCACACCGCGGGGAACCATGATGGAGTAGGTTCGTGGATTCTCTGCATCGGGGTCGTTGGCCTTCGTCACTGACGAGCGGCGGGGCATATAGCCTGCATCGCCACCGGCAGGGAAGGCGGCTAACTTCACAATCACCTGCGTAGCGGGATGGTCGAATTTATATCGTCCGGCCGCATCCAACACCTTTTGTAACTTCATCCAACAGGCCGCATTGGCAGGGTCAGTAGCGGTAGCAGCACCCCGTCCGTTTTGGGTGACGTAGTAGGTAGCAACGTTATCTGCAAGAGTAGGTACAATATTAGCTGCACCATTATACTCGTAAGCACCAATATCCACCGTACAGTCTTGGATGCGGGTGGCAAAGTCCACGTCCGTATCAGGCAGGGTAATATTGTTCGGCTCATTCATTCCCGCATTGATACATGCTGAGGTTCCTGCCAAACGGAGATTCAATGTGGTGGAATAGTTGTCATCTGCAAAAGGATTGGCAAGTACATTACTAACACCATATTTATTGTTATAGGTGGTATTGGTTAAAATCTTATTTTTTACTCCATCTGCTAAATCACTTTTTGTCTGTACATAGCAATTGAAGAAATATTCCAAATCGCTTGCATTGGCAGAACCTACCGCTGCGTTGTCATTCCCATAGAACAAGCAGTTATATACCGCCAATTTTGAGGCACGTCCACCATCAATCCAATGGTGCATACCTCCCGTACCGTTGCTGGTGTTGTTAACAATCGTATTATTATAGAAGGTGGCACACTCCAAGAAGATACCGCCGCCGTGTGTTTGGGCATAGTTATTTAAGAACAGCGAGTTATATGATGTACCCACAATCATGTACATACCACCACCGTAAGCATCACTGTTCCCATATAATTTGTTGTTAATCACAAAACAGTTGATAACGGCCGAGGATGTTCCGTCTCCATCGTCACAATAGATGCCGCCTCCACGGCTTCTACTCGCATTGTTATAATTATCCTTTACTACACAATTTTTCAATGTCACTCCACGGAACATGCGCACACCGGCTCCTCCATCGCGGTTGTTTTGCAAACCATTGATAAAACCATTCTGAATGGTAAAGCCATCCCACGAGGCACCCGTGTATTCTACATATCCTCCACTTGCAGGGTTGTAGCGATAGGTGTTACTTTGGCCATCACTATTTCCATATTCACTATTTGGAGAGTTGGTTGTCAAGCACACATCCGGCTGATAAAGCACGTATTTACGCATACTGGAAGGAAGATTATCCGTGCTATTTGTATTCCTTATCTGAATGATGGTTTCGTAGTGCTCTTTAGTAAGCTGCGCATTCTCACTGGATGCAGGGATGCTGGTTGAAAGCAGGGGCTTTCGTTCCTTCATAACCGGACAT
>JAZNWX010000013.1:0-2934 GCA_045593575.1 Eubacteriales bacterium
TACCAAAGGTCTTTAGCCGCTTTTCTTTGGCGAAAGGAGCCGCAAAGAAAAGCTAACAAAAGAAACGGCGATTCGCCTACGCGGCGGGCGCCACTACTCGTGGAGAGCCACCTTTGAAAAGGTGGACGAAACAATCGCACAAAGTTTGCGGGGGAGTTTATATTATCGCTCGAGATTCTATCACGCACCCAGCCGGACACGAAGTGTCATTCTGGAGCGAAGCGATAGAATCTCAGCTGGGTTCCCTCCAGAATGACAACGAGCGAGGGTAAGCTGCTCGACAAACCCCAATTTATTCAATTATCCTTGCAGGCACGCCAACGGCGGTTGCATTATCGGGTACGTCACACAAGACCACCGTATTTGCCCCAATTTTTGCGTTATTTCCAATTTCAATATTGCCCAGTACTTTTGCTCCCGAACCCACAAAAACACCATTGTGGAGTGTTGGATGCCGTTTCCCTTTGACGTTCCCTCTGCCACCAAGAGTTACACCGTGAAATATGGTGCAATCATCTCCGATTATGGCAGTTTCGCCAATCACCACTCCGCTTCCGTGGTCGATGAGCAGTCCTTTACCTATAAAGCACGCAGGATGAATTTCAATTCCTGTCAAAAACCTTGAAAATTGACTTATAATTTTTGCGATAAACTTAAATCCATTCAGGTAAAGTATATGTGCAATCCTGTACATCAAAATTGCGTGAATACCCTGATTTGTCAGCAAAATCTCAACCTTGCCACGTGATGCCGGATCTCTTTTTTGAACTGCCTCAACATCGCTTTTTACTTCGTTTTTTATTGCCCTGCCTATATTTTTTACGTCGTCAATCAATCTTATCATAATTCACTCCGTAAAAATGCCTCTGTACCCAATGGGTGCAGAGGCATTAAAAACGCGGTTCCACTCTGCTTAGGAGAGTTGCCCTCTCCCATCTCTGTTCCTTAACGCGGAAAACGTCCGTCCGTTTCTTGACGGAACCTTAAGAGTGCACAAGCCGAATTTATCAATGTGCCTTTCAGCCGAGGGCACACTCTCTGCATAATAAAATATCGGTTTCTTCTCTGTCGCAGGTTTTATCTTATATAAGCATTATACTCGATTTTTTTGAATTTGTAAATACTTTTTATAAAATTATTTTTCTTCAGCAATAACTGCAATTCCAAGCTCTGCAAGAGTCTTATCATCCTGAGGTGCAGGACACTTACTCATAAGCTCACTTGCATTCTGTACCTTCGGGAACGCGATAACGTCACGCAAGCTTTCTGCCTCGGTCATAACCATCGCAAGACGGTCAAGTCCCATACCGGAGCCACCGTGAGGTGGTGCACCGTATTTATAAGCTTCAACAAGGAAACCGAACTTTGCATCGATCTCCTCGGGTGTTAAGCCGAGTGCCTTGAACATTTTCTCCTGAAGCTGCCAGTCAGTAATACGAATAGATCCGGAAAGAAGCTCTGTACCGTTGAGTACCATATCATAGCATCTTGCGTAAACCTTACCGGGATCACTTTCAAGATATGGCAAGCACTCTTCAAGGGGCATTGTGAAGGGGTGATGCATTGCATCCCAATGTTCTGTTTCCTCGTTCCACTCGAAGAATGGGAACTCTGTAATCCAAAGGAAGTTGAACACACCCGTGGGAACAAGGTCGAGCTTTCTTGCAACTATCTGACGGAGTGCACCGAGAGTAGGAAGAACAACCTTATTCTTATCAGCACAGATAAGAAGAACGTCGCCTTTCTCAAGTCCAACTGTTGTATAAATGGCATTAAGCTCATCCTCAGTCATAAATTTAGCAAACGAGCAGTTGGGTGCCTCGTCAACCCAACGAACATAAGCAAGTCCCTTTGCACCAATTCCTTTTGCGTGTTCGGTGAGCTTATCGATCTCTTTTCTTGTAAGAGTTGCAGCTCCGCCCTTTGCAACAATACCGCGAACACTTCCACCGTTTTCAAGAGCTGACTTGAAAACAACAAATTCGCTATTCTTTACTGCTTCAGAAATGTCGATAATCTCCATTCCGTATCTTGTATCGGGCTTGTCGGAGCCGTAACGGTTCATAGCTTCGTTATAGGTCATTCTCTGCATCGGCAACTGAATGTCAACGCCGAGAGTTTCTTTGAACGCACGCTTGATAAAGCCCTCGTTCATAGACATAATATCCTCTTGAGTAGCAAAGCTCATTTCAAGGTCAATCTGTGTAAATTCGGGCTGACGGTCAGCACGAAGGTCCTCGTCACGGAAGCAGCGTGCAAGCTGAATATAGCGGTCAAAGCCCGAAAGCATAAGCAACTGCTTATAAATCTGAGGTGACTGAGGAAGTGCATAGAAGCTTCCCTTGTGAATACGGGAAGGCACAATATAGTCACGTGCACCCTCGGGAGTGGGCTTGATCATCATAGGTGTTTCAATCTCAAAGAAACCGTTTTCATAGTAATATTCTCTTGCGATACGAGCGATATCGTGACGCATCTTAATATTTCTCTGAAGCTCGGGGCGGCGAAGATCAACGTAACGGTATTTGAGAGCTGTTTCGTCCTTAACCTTCTTGTTATCGTTTACTTCAAAGGGAGGTGTCTGAGCAACGGAAAGGATTTTAAACTCCTTAACGTAAACCTCAAGCATTCCCGTGGGGAGGTTAGGATTGATAGCTCCCTCTCCTCTGTATCTTACTGTACCGTGAGCACAAACAACGTATTCCGCACGGCAGGAGAATGCCTTGTCGAAAATCTCTCTGTCCGTTGTATCATCAAATGCAAGCTGAACGATACCTGTTCTGTCTCTCAGGTCAATAAAGCAAAGCACACCCAGGTCTCTTGCCTTCTGCACCCAGCCCATAACCGTTACTGTTTTTCCGATATGACCGTCACGGACGTCGCCGCAATAGTCTGTTCTTTTTGTATTTCCTAAAAATTCAGCCATTTTGAATA
>JAZNWX010000014.1:0-4998 GCA_045593575.1 Eubacteriales bacterium
ACCGCTTGGCCTCCGACTTCATAAACGAACATAGCTGATTCCGACTTTTCATCGGGATTATCCTTATATTTCTTCACAATGTCATCATAAGTAAAGTCGGCGGAAAATAAAGATAATTTTATACCGTCACTAACTGAAAGATTCTTTGAAAGCTCATTATTTCCGTTTAGGGTGAGATATGTAGCTCCGTGTCTATATATATTTGTCTTTGAGTCAATATACTCATCCATATCACTGTGCCAATCGAGATGATTTGGAGAAAGATTTGTAATTACTGCTCTCTCGGGTGATCTTTTAGCTGTAAACAACTGAAAGCTTGAAAGCTCAAGTACACAGATATCGTTCTCTGTCATTTCACCAACCAACGAAAGCAAAGGTGTGCCAATATTTCCACCAACATATATTTTGCGATTCTTATTTTCAAATTCCTTATTTAGCAACTTATATGCAATTGTAGTAGTTGTGGTTTTTCCGTCACTGCCCGTAACACCCAAAATATGTGCAGGGGTGAGTTCTAAAAACAACTCCATTTCAGAGGTAAGCTCAGCTCCGTTTAAAATTGCATTTTTTATTCCGACAGCATCCGGGCGAATACCGGGTGAACGGAAAATAATGTCTGCATCAATATAATCGAGATACTGTTCTCCGGTTATAAACTTAACTCCCTTATTTGCAAATTCTTTTGCTTTGGAATCAAGATGTTCAATATCCTTTTTATCGTGAACGGTTATTTCGTTCCCGCAAGCAATCAACAGCTCAACAAGAGGAATATTTGAAACACCGAATCCAAGCACCGCAATTCTTGCATTTTTTATTCTGTTTTTAATGAGATTTACCGTTTTCATAACCCACCTCCAAAAACAAAATTACCTATTTTATATTATATCTTTTTTCCTTGATTTTTGCAATAGAAAAATACTTGATTTTTCAGGATTTTTTTATAAAAAGCCCTTTTCAAATGTAAATTTTTTTGGTATAATTATATTATTATATAGATTATTATATTTTTGGAGATAAAAATGGCAAAAAGTAAGAATACTACACCACAATATGATAACCAAAGCATAAAAGCTCTTAAGGGTGCTGACCGTGTCAGATTACGTCCCGGAGTAATTTTCGGTTCGGACGGTCTTGAAGGCTGTGAGCACTCATTTTTTGAGATTCTTTCAAACTCAGTTGACGAAGCACGTGAAGGTCACGGAAACGTTATTAAAGTTACTGCATATAAGGATCATTCTATCGAGGTTGATGACCACGGCCGCGGCGTTCCCCTTGGCTATAATGAAGCTGAAGGCAGATGGAACTGGGATCTCATCTACTGTGAGCTCTATGCAGGCGGTAAGTATGACAACAACAACGAGGATTCCGCTTATGAATACTCCCTCGGTCTTAACGGTCTTGGTGCGTGTGCTACTCAGTACAGCTCGGAATATATGGATGTTTATTCATATGACGGTACTAACGTCCACTCCATACATTTCAAAAAGGGCGAGCCTGTTAGTGAGCTTGAAACACGTGAGCTTGGTAAGGGTGAAAAACGCACAGGTACTATCATTCGTTGGAAACCCGACCTTGACGTATTTACTGATATAAATATTCCCCACTCATTTTTTGAGGAGACGCTTCACCGTCAGGCAGTTATTAATTCAGGCATTGAATTCGAGCTTTGGGTTGAAGAGGACGGCAAAAAGTTTTCAAAAAAATCCTTCAAATACGAGCACGGTATTTCCGACTACATCAAGGAAATGTGCGGCGAAAGTGCGGCTACAGAGCCCGTTCTTTGGCATCTTGAAACTCAGGGTCGTGACAGAAATGACAAGGATGAATATAAGCTGAAAGCTGACTTCTCTTTCTGCGTTTCAAATACTGTAAATAAGCTTGAGTATTATCACAACTCCAGCTTTTTGGAGCACGGTGGCTCACCTGACAAGGCTGTTAAGGTTGCATTTGTATATGCTCTTGATAAATATATTAAAAACGCGGGAAAATACAACAAAACAGAATCAAAAATTCAGTTTACTGATGTTGCGGATTGCCTTTGCCTTGTTATCAACAGCTTTTCAACGATGACCTCGTATGAAAATCAGACAAAGAAATCCATCACTAACACGTTTATTTATGAGGCGATGACGGAATTCTTAAAGAAGAATCTTGAAATCTACTTTATGGAGCATCCCGTTGAGGCGGAAATTTTTGCAAACCAAGTTCTTCTTAACAGACGTTCACGTGAAACCGCTGAAAAGACAAGAATTCAGCTCAAAGAAAGTCTAAAGAGCAAAATGGACTTTGCTAACAAGGTTGAAAAGTTTGTTAACTGTCGTTCTAAAGACCCTAACGTGCGTGAGCTTTATATTGTTGAGGGTGATTCTGCTCTTACCTCTTGTAAGCTCGGCAGAAATGCTGAATTTCAGGCGATTATACCTGTCAGAGGTAAAACACTTAACTGTCTTAAGTCCTCTTATGAAAAGATATTCAAGAGTGAGATTATCACCGACTTGCTTCGCGTAATTGGCTGCGGTGTCGAGATAAAAGGCAAAATTAAGGGTAATATTGATCCGTTCGATATTAACGATCTCAAGTGGTCAAAGATCATTCTTTGTACCGATGCTGACGAGGACGGATTCCAGATACGAACTCTTCTTCTGACTCTCTTCTACCGATTGCTCCCCACTCTTCTCAAGGAGCATAAGGTGTTTATCGCTGAAACGCCTTTGTTTGAAATCACAGCAAAAGATAAAACATATTTCGCATTCGACGAATTTGAAAAAGCAGCAATTCTCAAAAAGCTTGAAGGCACGAAATATACTATTCAGCGTTCAAAGGGACTTGGTGAAAACGAGCCCGATATGATGTGGGAAACAACAATGAATCCTGAAACAAGACGTCTTATCTCCGTTGATCCCGCTGATCCCTACCTCACCGAGGTAATGTTTGAAACACTCCTTGGCGACGACCTCGCCGCGAGAAAGAAATTCATTGCCGAGCACGGCAGTGAGTATATTAAAGATATTGATGTATAAAACAAAAAAATGAGACCTCTTGGCTTTCCAAGAGGTCTTTTTATCCGTTATTTTTTATACATTTTATCTCAATTCAGGAAGCTTGCCGTCAACCAAGAACCAAACCATTCTATCGAAATAGAGTGTATTTTCAAGAAAGTCAACGGAGAGAAGCTCGTTTTCTGCTTTCGCTTCACCGAGGGTGTTGGTGGGGGTAATTGCTTCGAGAGTTTCAACCTCGTCAACTACGGTTTTAAGATTAATTGTGCTATTTTCAGAATAATAGCAATCCTTTACCGTACCTGTGTTGGTTGCTACAATATATCCGCTATTTGTGGGGGTACTTGCAAGAGTAATATTGCTTATTGCAAAGCACTTATTGATAGTTGCAGAATATCCTGATACAAGCTTGTTTTCAGCTACAAATCCACCAACGCTCGTTACTACAGACTCGCACACTATATTAGTTGTGGTATAGCAGTTATAGATTTTGCCTTGATTATATGCTGTAAATCCGCCGATGCTTGTTGTCGCTGACTCACTTACTATATTAGTTATGTTATAGGAATTATTAATTCCCCCTAGATTATATGCGACAAATCCACCCAACAAAACAGCATTATTATCTCCTTTACAGTTAATATCACCCTTGGAATGCGAATTTACGATTTCGCCAACATTATTAGCTACTACACCGCCGATTCTAACATCAGCATAAGTATAAGTATTTATACGATTCATTTCAACGGATATATCACCACTATTATAGCAATTTTCAACACTACCATCGTTGTTGCCAATTACACCGCCTATACGAGTATACTGTTCTCCGATTTTAACACCGATATTCTTCATACCGCTGCATTTTGATAAGTTGCATATATTCCCTGTATTATAGCACTTAGTTAGTGATGCATTTTTGTCGTTCGCACCAGTTATTCCCCCTATATTAGAGATAAAGAAAAGTTTTGAACTTGCTCCATTATCTCTAGCAAGAGCATCACAAAGTGAAAATATATTAGTAGATGATTTGTTTGTGCAATTAGTGATTTCAGAATGATTATAACCTACTATAGCACCGATATATGCACTGAAAGTGTTATCTGAACCCGACTTAACAGAAACCGTCGTATCAATCTTAATTTCAGAATCAAGAAGATGACAGTTTATAATACTTCCTTCATTGATAGCTGCTACCATACCGTAATATTTATTTGCGGCATTATTATTCAAAACTTCAAATGTAAAATCGCTGAACGAAAGATTCTGCACAGTACCCTTATTGGTGCGAATAAAACCTACGGTATCGGCAGTTTCATTTATTGTGAAGTTGTGAATCTTATATCCATTACCCTCAATTTCGCCCGAGAACTCGTCAATGGGAGTGAGAGTTTCACCCTTGCAGTTGATGTCACAAGCAAGGAGATATTTTGCTGTGGGGTCGTCCTTGATAGACATAAGCTGATCAACATTTGAAATAACGATGTATTCGCCAAGCGTTGTATCGTAGAATTTTCCGTAAAGTGTTGTTGCCTCTGTCAAAGAATAGTCAAAGAAGTATCTTGTTGTGTATTCTGCATCGAAATACCAACCTGCGAAAACATAGCCCTCAACCTGTGGAGCTTCGGGGATTGTGGGAAGCTCACCGATAACAGGGTGAGATGCAGGCACGTCTGCCATTCCGTTTGTTTCAAAAGTAAGTGTGTATGTGTTATTAAAAGTCCACTTTGCTCTGAGTGTAACATCCTTTGTGATGGGTGTTTCTGCTGTGTAAAGTGTGTCACCTTCATACCAACCATCGAATGTAAAGTTCTCTCTTATGGGTGTTGACATAGCAACTGTTTTGCCGTATTTTACAGTCACACTATCAACGAAGCCCTCTCCCGCAACACCGCCGTCAAGGTCAAATTTAACATCGCATTTAACAAATGCTCCTTTAATAGCGGTGCAGGACGTAAAAGCAAGCGCAAGAATTAGTGCTATCAGCAATACTGATAAT
>JAZNWX010000015.1:0-6157 GCA_045593575.1 Eubacteriales bacterium
AACTGGTTAATGAAGGGCTGAACAGCAAAGCTTGCAGCTTCGTTACGCTTTCCAAGCTTCCATTCGCCGTATTCAACAGCATCAGCAAGGAAGAGAAGCATAAGCAACTGAATAAATGCTTGAGCGAAGAACAAGCCAAGCCCTGCAAGAACAATAAGGGGCAACCACTCGAACGAGAGGAAGAAAATAATATACGATATTGCTACTGCGATCATTGAACCGGTATAGAGCTGCTTTCTTGTGAATTTCTTTCTGAAAAGAGGGAATACAGAAAGTGCTGTGAGCTGTGCTACTGCAAGAACTGCGGCAAATACCATATACATACCCTCGTCTTTATATGCATATTTGAAATAATATGTACCAAATCCTGTAGTTGTACAGTAACCAATCATAAACAGAGCCATTGAAATTGCAGTTACAAGAAGCTGATCGTTCTTAAACAAAGCACGGAATAGATCCTTGATCGTCGTGCGTTCTGTTTTAGCAAGACTTGAACGGTCTTCTTTAACTCCAATAAGGGTAATACTCTGGAAAACTATCATAATAATTGCTACGATAATAGCAAAGATGAAATAACTGTCACGTGCATTAAGCCCAAGTCCACTAAATAAGTCCGGAACACTAAGGTAAATAAGCACCATTGCAAACATACCAACGTTTGCACAAATTCTTGCAAAGGCACCAACACTTTCACGAACATTCTGATCCTTGGAAATAGCAGGCATAAGTGACCAATATGAAATATCGTTTAACGAGAAGAAAATACTGAAAAGAAGATAAGTAATGGCAAGGAGAATGATGTGCGAGGTCTCATCCATATCAAAATTATGGAACAGCAATACAGTGAGCACGGCTGTGCCTATCATACCCACAAAAATCCAAGGCTTGAACTTACCCCATCTTGTTTTCGTATTGTCAACAATAGCACCAACAAATGGGTCAATAATTGCGTCAAATACACCGAAGAGAGTAAGAATAACACCAATAATGGCGAGATTATCGTCAGTAAATGTTACTACGTCGGTTAGGTGAACCAAGAGGTACATACTGACAAGCGAATAAAGTGCATCTCTGCCGACGGTACCAAGACCGAAGCAGATTTTATTTTTAGTCATTTGCGTCATATTAAATCTCCTTTATAAAATACAAATTGCTTCCGTAATCACCAAGCAATCTGATATTTTCGTTATATCCTGAGCCCTCATATTGCATTTGTAAATTAATTCCGAAATTCAAAATATCACCAAAGCATTCATAACGCTCGTGTCCGTCGGTAAGAGAGAATCTCTTGTCGATTGTTCTGAGAATCAATCCATCAGCTTTCAATTTTACGGGTGTAATATGATTGATAAGGGGGCCGAATGTTTTTATTCGTAAGTTCTGCTTTACACATTCAACGCAGTATTGCTTATCGGGATTGGCACTTGGAACTGTCAATCTGTCACGATATGGTGCAGCACTTGTTCTTGTTTGGAAAAACCCTGCAATGATCTCGTTCTTTCGTGAAATCTGCCAAGATAATTGATTGGGATTGTCAATTTGAACAAATTCAAATTTTCCATATTGGAAAGTCTTTCTGTGTGCCTTATAAAATGCAATCTGCTTTTTAACCTGTATAAGCTCGTCGGGGGTAAGCTCTGCAAAATCAAGCTCATAACCAAGCACTCCAAAGCAAGCGACGTTAAATCTTGTTGAGAGAGGAGTTGCCCTCAGAGTTTGTGCGTGAGGTGACATCGATACGTGAGCAGAGATTGTGGACGGTGGATAGAAATGATACATTCCGCCTTGAATTTCAAGTCGCTCGATGGGATCGGTATCATCACTTGTCCACACCTGTGGTGAATAACAAAGCATTCCGAGGTCGAATCGATTTCCGCCCGATGAACAGCTCTCGAAAAGAATATTCGGATGCTTCTTATAGAAAAGTCTATCAAGAATCTCGTATAGACCGAGTATATATTTGTGATAAAATTCACCTTGATTTTTAAGAGTTGCCGAATACATATCGCTTATATGTCGGTTGTAGTCCCACTTAACGTATTCAATATTAGCGTCAGAAAGAATTGAGTCAACCGAATCAACAATATAATCTCTGACCTCCTTTCTTGTTAAATCAAGCACCATCTGATTTCTGCCAAGAGAGGGAACACGGGTAGGAACCGAAATAGCCCAATCGGGGTGGGCTCTATAGAGGTCAGAATCCGGATTAACGCATTCGGGCTCAAACCATAGACCGAACTTCATACCTCGGCGATTAATCGCTTCAGCGAGCGATTTTAAGCCACCCGGGAGCTTCTTGGTATTAACAACCCAGTCACCGAGCCCCGCCTTGTCATTATTTCGTGCACCAAACCAACCGTCATCAAGAACAAGCATCTCAACACCGAGTTTTTTTGCTTTATCTGCAAGAGCAATGATTTTTTGTTTATTAAAATTAAACATCATTGCTTCCCAGTTGTTTATTACAATTGGGCGTTCCTTGCCCTTATGAACACCACGCACTATATGATTATTAACAAACGAGTGCATATTTTGTGCCATCTTGTTTATTCCGTTACCTGAGTAAGTCATAACTGCCTGTGGTGTTTCAAAGCTGTCGTGAGGTTCCAAAATCCATTTAAAACAATGAGGATTTATGCCACTCATAACTCTTGTGGTACCGGAGGGAGAGCCCTCTATTGCAGAGTAATGGTTTCCTGAGTATATGAGATTAAAGCCATACACGTTTCCGTGAGAATAATCAGCCCCGTTACCAAGTAGCATAAAAGCGGGATTGTGTCTGTTTGAGGAAGCACCAACAGTCGAGGAATTGACATAAATACCTTCACTGACAGGAGTTGAGCTTTTGTGGGCTTCTTTGATCCAGGAACCGTTAAGTGTAACTATATTGTAATATGTTGATGGCAAATCAAGAGAGAAGCTCATCAGTTTATTGATAGTAATAGGGTGATAAGAATTGTTAACAAGGACAGTATTTCTTGCAATTACATTGGCTTCCTCAAACACGGTATAAGATAACTTTAATTGAATATTCTTATATTTTTTATCAGAAAGAGTAACTATCAGACATTGTGCTTTACCGTAAGCCGTGGGCAAATCCTTTGATAAATATGGCTTATCAATAATCTCGTGTGAAGAATATACAAAATCGGTAACGTAAGCACCGTCAGGCATTATTAATTCAACAGGGGAATGCCTGAAGTCGCCCTTGCCGTTTTCGCTGTATTCGAGCAATACATTATCGAGGGAAAGAGTGGATGATGAGTCATAATCAACACAGCTTCCAAGCATAATAGTGTTTTTAAGGGATATAGCATCATAGGACTGCTCACGGATCTTGGGTCCGTAATGCAAATTTTCGAGCTTTTTGCAGTCAGCAATCCTGAATATATAGCTTGTATCATTAGTGTCCAGTTTAAAGACGTTATTATTAAAACTAATCATAATATTTTCCTAAATAAGCTATTAGATGTGAAGCTTGCGTGCCAAAACAGCACGTGCACTTCTACTGATTGAAATACCGATCATACCAAGACCAAATACTACAAGAGGTATCATTGGATAAAGTGACCATCCGTCAAAGTTCACCTTAAATGTCAACATAAGGAAGAGTTCAATGACATCCATATATAATCCAAGTGCGATAAAGAAGGCACCGATTACATACAGATGACCTTTTTTCAGATAGTAAAGTAATACGGTTGCTGCTGTCACGATTATGCCGAGATATGTAACAAGGGGAAAGGCAAGTGTTAAGAACCAATCACCCTTTGTAGCATAGTTTATGTAATGTAAAAATAAAGCTATCAGCAAAAAATCAATTGGTATAAACACAGCAGGAGATGGTTTTTTAAACCAAAAAGGCAAAATTATTATCATATATACAATTACAAGAGCGAATATTACGTATGCTGACCAGGTAATCGAACGGTTCAGATAAAAATCACAGTATGGAGTGACTAATATTGGAATAAGGAATAAAGTAAATATGATAATGTGTATAGTAGATTTGCTCAACTCACGCTTGGGAACAAAATCTTGAGGAAAGAGGGGAGCAACCTCAGGACGTTCGATTTGTGGATGATAGGCTTCTGTTCCACATAGCGGACATCTTTTTTCTGTATCTGCGAGCTTTACGCCGCAATTAGCACAATACATAAATTATTACCTCCTATCTTTGATTAGTTTGTACGGTAACTTCAACACCAAGATTTTGCATTTCTCGGAAGAAGTATGTTTCAAGGCGAGCTTCTTTAATATCACGAGAGAATGTGACGTTAAGAATATCCCTGTATGAGTATGCAGTGCAATTATATGGTGCCTGTGCCTGAGGTCCCAGAATAAAGTCGATTCTCTCAATATGTTCACGCATATTGTCGGGAAGCTTTATTTCTCCAATATTAGAAAAGCTCAGGCAGGATTTTTTCTCACCAACGGAATTAAACACCATTTTCATAACGAGATTCTTGATGAAAAGTGGAACTATTCTTAAAAGTGGGTTCCTTTCGTCAGCAACGTTAGTCTCTATCATTTTTGCCATATTTTTCTTTGTGGCATAAGTACCAACCTTGTGATGGACAACGTGAATGATCTCGTCAAGAGTGTATTCGCCAAGACGCGGATCAATCTCGGGGATGGTATAGAGTGCAAAGTTTCTTAAGGTTTTGCTGCCGAAAATTTTTCTCAGATTAATGGGAACAAGAACCTTTACCGGCTTGTATTTTTTGGGATTGTGAATCAAGTCCAACTGAAGATTTAAAATTGCTTTCATCATAACAGCAGTTAAGAACGTGTTCATTGATACGTTCTTTTCTTTTGCCATTTTGCGAACAATCTCGCTTGACATCTGAAAATTAGTTACGTTTAAAAAACCGTCCTCTTCATAAGTGCCATCAATTCTCCAGGCATTTGAGTCCTTGCGAGTTTCTTTAATGGGGGCAGAGTTCTTAATAAAGCTGTCCTCGGTTTCATAATGCTTTGGTCTTTCTTTTCTTGAAAGAATTCCGTATTCACAGGGGATCTCAATCTGGTGCTTCAGCTCAAGGTATTCTGCTACCAGAGATTTTAAGAATATCAAGCCACCTGTACCGTCGGTCAGAGCGTGGAAAAATTCAACAGCTATTCTTTTTCTGTAAATAATTACTCTGAATGCACAGGTTTTCATTTCCTTTTTTGTCATATACGAAAGCGGGTAGCTGTATTCCGCAAGAATGGGCGGGGGAGTATCCACGGGACGCAAATAATACCAGAAGAGTCCCTCAGAGAGTCTGGCCGCAATACTCGGAAAGCGGGGAATTGTATTTTTTATTGCCTGTTCAAGAACTCTAATATCCACATCCTCGTAAAGAGTTGCTGACATACGGAACAAGTTGCTCCAATATCTGCTGTGAGATGCAGGATAAATTTTTGCTGCATTATCGAGCTTGAACCAATTAAAGCTTTTATAGCCCTTCATTTATTTACTTCCTTATCGTTAATCTATACGAGCTTGTTGAACAGCTCTTTAAATTCATTTTCAACAATTGAAAACTCAATATATTCAAATCTTGGCGTGGATAAAAGCTGTGGAACATAGTCAAAAATCTTTTCTCCAAACAAGGTTGAGAACTCATAGTAGAGAATTGCATCATCAATCTCAAAAACGAGCTTTCTTTCATCTTCATTCAAGGACGGAATCCATTTGTTAAATATTTCGTTTTGAAGAACCTCTTCAATTTCAAGATACTTATGAAGATGCTTTTTAACGGGTCTGGTTATATCAGCAAGATATGCTTCACTTGCATCGTGAATAAGGCACCCCAATACAACGTTCTTTGAATATCCTCTTGCCATCGCCTCATAAGCACAGTTAAGAGAATGAAGTCCAACGGAGTAAAAATGCTTGAAATGACCGTTGGCACGGCAGAGAAGTGACAGCGCGTGTGCTATATCATCGATGTCGATGTCCTCTGTTTTAGGTGCAAGCGGATAAAATTCTTTCTTTTTATATGTCAAAATGTAGCTCATAAAAATAACTCCTGATTTTGATATAAATATACACAGTAATTATATCATACAAATCTTGTTTTGTAAAGTAAAATAATTTTATTTTTATTGACTTTTCCTCTTGCCGAGAATATAAAAATATGATATAATTACTTAAATATATTTTTACGGA
>JAZNWX010000016.1:0-2186 GCA_045593575.1 Eubacteriales bacterium
ATGGGGAAAATAACGCCCACTGTTTCGCCGCCGAGCTTTGCTTTTATATCCTTGGCGATTGCTTCAACGCTTGCATAGTTTCCCTGGCTTCTTGCAACTATCGATTCTGTTACTGCCACAACATCCTTATCGCGAAGCTCAAAGCCGTCACACTCTGCTGCCTCAACAACACTGTTGCAAACTATCTGTGCAAGGTCATCGCCCTCACGGATAATCGGGCAGCGAATGCCTCTTGACACGGTACCTGTTTTTCTTTCCATTGATACATATCCCCTTATTACAGCTGAAAAGCTGCTAAAATCATAAAAAGCTTTTTTAAAAAACTCCAAAAATATTTTATCACTAATGATCCAATAAATCAAGAGCGAGCTTATATAACATTTTACAATTTTAAAAAAACAAAATTAAATCTTTTTGTTAACATAGCAAAAGCCCCCTGCACCGAGGTGCAAGGGGCTTGAACTTTCAGTTTTTATTTTTGAAGTCTGTTCTGTTCAGACTTATGCATAAATCATACTGCCGTCGGTCTGCACAATTCTTGCACTGCCGAGAACGTGAGCATTGATACAAGTGCCGTCTGTTACGTCAACTCTGTTATCGCCGCTTGTTATAGCAGTAAGGTTTGCTGCCTTCTTTCTGTAATCAATATACTCAGGTGAGGTCTGATATGACCAGCTTGTTACGCCCATAATTTCATCACTGATCATTGAATCGTCAGTTGCGTCAATGCGTGCGTCGCCGTTAAGGTCACCGAAGATGATTACACGGAAGGTTTCAACAATCTTGCCTGTTACGTCGTCGTAAACATTAATGATTGTTCCCGTACCGGTCTTTTCACCGTAGTTTTCGTTGAGAATGATAATCTCAGCGTGTCCGTCACCGGAAACATCAATATACTTATCTTCAAGAGTAGTCTTATTGATGCCTGTTACAAGACCGTATACATACCACTTGCTTTCGCCTTCAACATAATTATCAACCGTAAGACCTGCTCTGTCGATAACTGTTGTGCATTCAGCGTTGGTGGGTTCGGGGATAAGCATAACCTTTACTCTGTCATATACCGCATAAAGAACAAGATCTTCTGCAGGCATTGTTGCGTCAGGAGCAATGAGGTTATCCTTACCGTTTTCTGTTTCTGACCAACCAAGGAACTCGTAATTCTCTATCGCAGGAGCTGCGGGGAAGGGAATTGCGGTGCCCATATTAAGGTTGTCTGCTTCAGAATATACATACTTTTCATCGCTTACTGCGGGACCTCTTGCATTTGAGTAATCATAGAACTTCACGCTGTAAGCTGACTTGGTCCAGATAGCAACATATTCAACATCTGCTTCGCCTACCGAGCCGAAATCTTCAACCTTAACATCAGGAGCTGTGCTGAGTGCCCAGCCGCCGAAGGTATAGCCTTCAAGAACGGGGTTGGGAGTGGGAGCAGTAATCTTTGTTCCGAAGGGAAGTGCGTCCGAATCAACACTTGAACCGTTTTCAAATTTACCCTCGCCTGCATTGAATGTTACATTGTAAGACTGAACTTCCATCTTAGCAAAAATCGTAACATCATTGTTGGGCATTGTGGGATCGATCGTTGCGGCTGTTGTGCATTCAGCTGAATCATACCAACCAAGGAACTTGCTGCCTTCAACAACGGGATCTGCTACTGAAACGGGTGCTTCATAGTAGTACTTAACGGGTGTTTCTACGCCGTTAACAACCGTTGTTAATGTCCAGAGGTTTCTCTGGAAGTATGCATTAAGAACAAGACTTCCTACTGTGGGAGCAGGAATTGTTCCCGAAACATTACTCTTTTCTGCGGTTTCAACATCTTCTGTGTCGAGAATAAAGCCTGTGGGAACCTTGATGCTGGGAGCTCTTTCTTCACCGACAACACCGTCTGTGAAGTTGATAACCGTTGTGGGATCTGCAGGATAATTTCCGTTTACATCCATTTCATAGATGTTAAGGGTATAACCTACATTCACATCGGGATGCCACTGTGCTGTGAACACAAGATCCTTATCGGGCATTGTGCCGTAATCACTGGGCTGCTTGCCTTCTGCATCAAGCCAACCGCCAAACTTATAGCCAACCTTTGCGGGATTGCCGGGAACATATACGGGCTTGCCGAATTCAAGTGTCTGGCCATGCCATTCGGTTGTTGAGCCGTCATCTTCTATAATATTATA
>JAZNWX010000017.1:0-4335 GCA_045593575.1 Eubacteriales bacterium
GCAAGCTGGTCGGGACAAGAAGTTGATCTTGGGCCACATTTAATTCCGTCGAGTCTATTTATTGCTTCGTCAATGTGCATACCAACAACAAGTGCAGAAACACCCTGTGTGTTTCCCGAACACCCTCCCGTGAATTTAACAGCTTCAATAATGCCGTCGTCATTTAAAACAATATCAATTTGCTTCGAGCAAGTACCTTTTGTAGTGTAAGTAATATTAGCCATTTTGATTCTCCTGATTATTTTCTGTATTTTTAGTATTTTTAACATTAACCTTAGAGGTTGCAAATAAGGATTTAAATTTGCGTTTCAATGAGGAATTATGATTCTCAATATTCTGTGGGTTTCCAACATAGTAATCCTTCAGTGAAGTAGAAAGCCCTTTTTTACGCAATGCATTCATTGTTCTGTCGTTGATGATATGGATAATTACTGCAAAAATCGGTACACCAATCAGCATACCCAATACTCCAAACAAGCCACCCATAGTTATAATAGCAATGATAGTTGCAAGTGAACTGATATTGATTTTGTCTCCAATAATATGAGGACAAATAATATTTCCGTCAATTTGCTGAATAATGAGTATCAGAATAACAAAAAGGAAAGTCTTTTCCGGGGATGTTAGCAGTACAATAAATGCTGCCGGAATACCTCCAATAAATGGACCAAAGATCGGAATTACGTTTGTAACAGCAATAATTGTTGCCAGTAAATGTGGAACCGGCAAACCAAATATTATAAAGGTTAAATAGGAAATTATACCAACAACTATTGCATCCAGGAGCTGTCCTTCAATAAATCCGCCAAATGATCTGTCAAGAAGCTTTCCAAAACGCACAACAGAGCGAACCTTCTTGGGAGTAAGAAAGCTGTTTAATAATCTTCTGATATACGCCTTGCATTTTTCCTTTGACATAAGCATATAAAATGCAATAAATATACCAAGAACTGAATTTTTAACTACATTAAATAGTGATACTCCAAACGAGAGAGCATATTCAAGTATTGCTGTTATATTGTGAGAAATCGAGTTTGAAACGTTAGGCAACAGACTTTCAAAATCACCCTCAACAACTTGGTCAACCCAGGGGAACTTAGTTTGCACCCATGAGCTTACCGAATTGGGATCAAGCCTTTCCATGGAATTCAAAAATCCAACGTTATCCATCGTGGAATTGAGCTTATTTACCCAAGTTCGTATTGAATCCTCATAATTGATAACATACGTTTCCCAAAACGAGATGAGAGTATTTATTAAACTGGGAATTAATATTACCAATATAGTGAAAATAAATAAAAGTATGAGCAAGAATGCTATTAATATTGATATGAATCTTTTGATTTTGAAGCTTTTTATCCAGGAAAATACATGCTTTTCAAATAAGTTCACAATGGGGTTTGACAAATAAGCAAATATAAATCCTACTATTATGGGAGAAATAATCTGCATAAATTCATTCCAAAATCTTGCAACTGTTCCGTTAATAAAAGCATATATAAACAGCACCGCTAAGCATATTATTAAAGTAATTATCAAAGCAGGTTTAATAATTTTTTTATAGGCAGATAAATTATCAATCATAGCAATCTCGTTTCATTGAGATCAAAACATACTACATTATATTATAAATAAAAAAGTCTTTCAAGTCAAGAGATATTCTGCCGATTCTATTGAATTTTTAAAAAATTTATGGTAATATAGAGTGTAAAAAGCTCTGCGGAGGAAAGATATGCATTATATTATTGAAAAAGCTTATGCAAAGATAAACCTATACCTTGATATTATGAAAAAAAGGGAAGACGGTTATCACGATATAATAACAATTATGCAGATTGTCAGTCTTTATGATGAGGTTGAAGTCAGTTTGAACTTCTCGGATAAAATTTCTGTAAAGATTGTCAATTCTGATATTGAAATTCCACAGGAAAAGAACATTGCATATATTGCAGCTCAAAAGTTTTACGATAAGCTGTATTTTACTCCCATTGGAAGAGCTGACATCAGCATAAAAAAGAATATTCCGTTGGCTGCGGGGCTTGCAGGTGGTAGTGCAGACGCGGCTGCTGTGCTCAGAGGCTTGAATTATCTATATGGAAACCCGTTCACAACTGAAGAATTATGTGAAATTGGAATGGAAATTGGTTCTGATGTTCCTTTTTGCATAGTTGGGGGAACACAGGTATGTAAAAATAGAGGTGATGTAACTTATGAAATGCTTGGCATTAAGAATCACCACATTTTGATAGCAACGGGTGGAATAAAAGAGTCAACTGCTGAACAATACAAAAAGTTAGATGAAAAATACAATGATTTTAAAGATTATTTTTGTGGTAGGAATTATGGTGACGTATTTGGTGCACTCAGTGTAGGAAGACCGAGAGAAGCGTTTCCAATAATGTTCAACATATTTGAAGATCTGTACCAAGATAACAAAGAAATCGCGAAGATTAAATCGATAATGTATGAAAATGATGCAAGTCTTGCGATGATCAGTGGAAGCGGACCATCTGTGTATGGAGTGTATCCAAGTAGAATTTATGCAGAAGATGCCCAAGAAGCACTGGCAAAAGAAGGGATAGAATCATATCTTTGTGTTCCTATTAATAACGTATACGAGGCGATTTTGCCTGATGCACATAGAATATATACATTTGAAAAAAGATAATACAAAAGAGGGGGAGAAATGCTTTAAATGAATAAAGCAATTATACAAAATGCAAATTTTGTATAATTGAGGGAACAAAAAAGCCACATAAAATGGCTTTTTGTGATTATCTTATATGGATTTATTGATACGTTTTGCTTCCAGAAACTTTCTTTTTGTAGCTTCGCCACCTCTTATGTGACGTTCTTGCTTATTTTTTTCTAATAATTCCTTTATTCTTTTATGTAGCATTGGATTTACTTTTCTTAAATTATATGTAACATCCTTGTGTACCGTACTCTTACTTATTCCAAATTTTTTTGCTGTATCTCTTACTGTTGTTTCGTTTTCTAACATATACGATGCTACAATTACGCAGCGTTCCTTATTTGATGAGATATACATAATATTTCCTCACTATATATTTAATACTGATTAAATCTTATGCTATCTATTTAGCAAATATTATTATTAAGGATGTACTTATGCAAAATTACGTTTTTGACAAAGATAAATTTGATATTTTTGAAGGTATGACCAGCATCAGCTCAATTATTTCTGCTATTAATAATCATACATCTTATAGGCGAATTCATCAGGTATTGTATAATGCTGATAAGAAAAAAAGCAAATATAATGAGCTTAAGTTTTTGGATATTCAATCTAAAGCTCTTGGATTTGAGCTTATTGGTGTTCCTCACACGGTTATTGACGATCTTTCAAGCGGTAAAACTCACGGTGGATTTTTAGCTTTTTGTTCAAAAATTAATATACCTGTTCTCTGCAAAAACGAACAAATTTTCGACAATGGTTTTTACATAATCCTTGACGGCATTGAGGATCCTTTTAATTTTGCTTATGCGATTAGATCTGTATACGCCGCCGGTGCTAATGGAATTATAGTTCCGTCATATCGATTTAACGACTCGCAAGGACTTATTTGTAAAGGCTCTGCTGGTACTTCTGAGCTTATCGATATATTTGAGTGTGATATTTCTACTGCAATAGATATCTTCAAATCTAAGGGCTATAAGGTGGCTTCTGCGGGTATACGTGATTCTGTATCCCTCTATGATGCTGATCTAAAAAAGCCGCTTTTACTTATAATTGGTGGCGAAAAACGTGGTATTTCGAGCGATATTTTGGCTAAATCCGATATGATCGTTCGTGTTGATTACGGTAAGAGCTTTAAGGGCTCACTAACTGCTTCATCTGCTGCCACCGTGCTTGCTTTTGAAGTCTTCAGACAAAACAGATAATAAAAAGCTGAATGCAATTTGCATTCAGCTTTTCTTTATTCTGCATAGAACTTATAAATTGTGATATAATCATACTTCTCTTCGGGATTCAAAATTACGTTTGTAAAGTTACTGTGATTGATTGAGTCAGGCATATGCTGTGTTTCAAGGCAAAAAGCCATCTGAATTTCTTGCGAACAATTGTTCTTGAAGGGATACTTCTCATTAGTTAAGAAATTACCTGAATAAAACTGTACACAGGGTTGATTTGTGTACATCTCCATAACTCTTCCCGATTCCTTGTGGATTGCTTTTGCTCGAAGCTTCGGTAGTCTGGTTTCACCACCCACAAAGTTCAAACAGTGATCATATCCACCTGCAATAATAAGATCGCTATTCTGCAAATGAATATCTCTACCAATCTTTTTGGGTATTCTGAAATCAAAAGGA
>JAZNWX010000018.1:0-1541 GCA_045593575.1 Eubacteriales bacterium
CGTGCTTTTTCTTTCTCATTCTCATATATGTAACTTCCTTTCATAATTTCAAGTATTGACATTTTATTTAAAAAATTGTATTATATTAACATAAACCGATGAACGAGGTACAGCTTATGCAAATTTCAAATTCAGAAATAAGAGCAAGAGCACGCAAAGCTCTTGAGAATAATCCATTCAGCAGAATATGGGTAATGCTCGTCCTTATGGGCTTTGTTACAAGTGCCATTTTGGGGGCTGCCAATTACCTTTGCTTTGGACTTGGTTTTCTTCTTTTGTCCGGCCCGCTTTACATTGGGCTGTATAAAATCTATTTGAGAGTTGCCACCGATGATAGCGATATTAAATTTGAGCATTTGTTTGAGGGTTGCTATAATTTTGCCCCGGGACTTGCACTCGGAGTTATGCACACACTCATCATTTTCCTGTGGAGCTTGCTTTTCTTAATTCCCGGAATAATAAAGGCATACAGCTATTCAATGGCATATTTTATCAAATCAGAGCATCCCGAATACGGATGGAGAGAATGCCTTGACGAGAGTGCGTTTTTAATGCGTGGCAACAAAATGCGTCTTTTTAAACTGCATATGAGCTTTTTCGGTTGGATAATTCTTGCCTCTTTGACTCTCGGAATTTGCTCATTTTGGGTGGAGGCATATATGAATACTGCCACAGCCATCCTTTATGAGGAGCTTAAAGAGGAAAAGGCCTATTCATAAATCAACAAAAATTTACACTTTCAAATCTGCCAAAATATTTTGGCAGATTTTTTTATTATTTGTACAAAAAATGGTAAATAGACCTTGACAATTCAATAAAAAAGCATTATAATTACTGTATAGAACTATAATTATTTTTGGAGGCATATTGATGAATATTAGTAATTCTCAAATTCGTGCGAGAGCTCGATATTTGCTTGACGATAATATTTTCGGAAAGGATTGGTTAAAATCCACACTCGTTTCTTTGTTGACGTTTGCTGTGATTGGCTTGACGGGTGGTGTGTTGTTCTTCTTGTCAAACACATATATCAATCCGATTATCGAGCAGCTCGTTGGTGATAAATCGGTAATTCTTAAATACGGTCTTCCCCTTATTCTTGACCTTATAGAAATACTCCTTCTCTGTCTTCTCATCGGCCCTGTTTCTGTAGGTATGGCATCTGTTCACCTGGATCTTGTAAGAGGTGAAGGCAGAGTTCAGATTCATAAATTCTTCTATGGATTTAAGGATTTCGTCAGCAACTTCGTTCTTGGATGTATGTACGTGCTTCAGGTTTTCATCTGGGGATTGATCTTCATCATTCCCGGTATCTACGTTTCATACTCCTATGCACTCGTGTTCCACATCAGAAAGGATCACCCCGAGTACAGATGGAAGCAGTGCTTTGACGAGAGCGAACGCATTATGGAAGGCAAGCGTTGGGATCTCTTTAAGCTCCAGATGAGCCACATTGGTTGGCTCTTTGTGGGAATTGTATTCGTATTTGTCGGTGCATTCTGGGCTGTTCCCTATCTTCAGACATCAACAGCGATCTTTTA
>JAZNWX010000019.1:0-7995 GCA_045593575.1 Eubacteriales bacterium
AATATCCATAGCAAGCTGCGCGCGATGATTACCCTCAGCAGCTGCTGCTTCAAGGTCACGGCAGTCGGAGGATACGCCTGAAATTCCAAGAAATCCGCACTTCTTGTTGAGGTAGTTGTTAACCTCGTCAATGGAGTAGCCCTTCTTTTCCATGATATAAGTTACAAGTGCAGGATCAATATCACCGCAACGAGTACCCATAATAGTACCTGCCAAGGGTGTGAAGCCCATTGTTGTATCAATGCACTTGCCGTCCTTTACGGCAGAGATGGAAGAACCATTTCCAAGGTGGCAGGTAACAATCTTTGTGCCCTCTGCTTTACCGCCAAGAAGCTTTATCATCTCGCCTGCAACAAAACGGTGGGATGTTCCGTGCATACCGTAACGGCGAATACCGTATTCTTCATAAAGGTCATAGGAAACACCGTACATATATGCTTCTTCAGGCATTGTCTGATGGAATGCTGTATCAAAAACGAGTGCCTGAGGAGTATTGGGAAGAATATCAAGACAAGCCTGAATACCCTGAAGGGATGCGGGTGTGTGAAGGGGAGCGAGGTCGCGGCACTTTTTGTCGATTATTTCATAAATTTCATCAGTGAGAATAACTGACTGTGAGAAATACTGACCGCCGTGTACTGCTCTGTGTCCAACTGCTTCGATTTCGCTCATAGAAGCGATGCAGCCGTGCTCTGCGTGAACAAGAGCATCAACAACTGCCTGCATAGCAACTGTGTGGTTGGGCATTGCGATGTCTGCAGAATAGGTGATACCCTTGATAAGCTGCTTGTGAGTAAGCTTACCGTCGATACCGATTCTTTCGCAAAGACCTTTTGCAATAACACTGCCGTTGCTTGTGTCAAAAAGCTGATATTTAAGCGAGCTTGAACCCGCGTTTACAACGAGTACATTCATAAAATGAACCTCCAAAAATTTTATTCATACAATTATTATACACCATATTTTACATAATTTCAATACAATTTTAAAAATTAAGGGGAATTAAAAATGGCTTTTGGAATAGTTTGCGAATATAATCCGTTCCACAACGGACATTTGCATCAAATTCACGAGATAAAAAAGAATAGTGATGAACCGATAATTTGCGTTATGAGTGGTAATTTCACTCAGCGAGGCGAGGTTGCCATTGCTGACAAATACGCACGTGCAGAGATGGCTATCAAAGGCGGAGCAGACCTTGTTCTTGAGTTGCCCGTGCCTTTTTGCCTTGCGAGTGCAGAGTATTTTGCTGCCGCTTCTATAAAAATCCTCGCAAGTCTTGGGGTTGATAAGCTCTCGTTTGGCTCAGAGAGTGCTTCAGTTGAAAAAATAATGAAGATTGCCGAATTTGCCGCGTCAGATGAGTTTAAAAAAGAGTGTATTGCTCTATCGAGGGACAGGGAAGGTGTTAGTGCCTATTTTGAGCTGTTAGCTGAAAAAACAGGTGAAAAAAATATACTTTCAAATGACATTTTGGGCATTGAATATACCAAAGCAATAATAAAAAACGGATATAATATGCAGATTTATCCTATTAAACGGGAGGGAATTGCATATCGCGATACCGAGCTTTCTTTGGGAGTATTGCCAAGTGCCGCTGCTATAAGAAAAGCACTGAACGGGGGCAATTTTGATTCTGTTTCGGATTTTGTGCCGGCAACTACACTTGAGATTCTGAAAAAAAGTGATATATCCGGCATAGAGTACGCAAAGGACGGAATTTTACTTGCTCTGCGAATGCTTGAAGCGGAGAAAACTGACGTTGCGATAAGTGACAGGGGACTTGTGAACAGAATTCTTGCCACCTCTCACGAGTGTACTGATTTTGACGAATTTGAAGAAAAATTGCAAACCAAAAAATACACAAGAAGTGCAATAAGACGTGCAATTTTGTATATTCTGCTTGGCATAAAGCAAAGTGATCTTGAAAATATGCCCGAATATACCGCTTTGCTGGGAGCGAGTGCCCGAGGCAGAGAGCATCTTGCCTCGATTCGCAAGAATGAGGGAAGAATAAAGGTCATAACCAAGCCTGCCGATGCCGAATTCGGCCGTCAATATGAGCTTTCAAAAAAGGCGGATGCACTGTACACTGCGTGCTTTGAGAATAAAAAACCGAGTGGACATTATATCAAAAAATCTCCTGTAATTTTGTAAGCTTAAATTAAAATAGCTTTGTTTACTTAATGAATAGTCGATAATTAAGATTTGTGCGAACAAACAGCTATGCAAATCAAAATATATACATTTATTAATTGACAAATTTTCAAATATATGTTAGAATAAGCAAGTGTTTTATACATACAATAATATTGGAGTGTACAAATATGAGAAAATTTATTTTTGTAGCTTCCGTTTTGATGATTTTGCTTCTTTTGTTTTCTTGCTATGCAGAGGAGGAGAAACAAACTTTGGCTGATAATGGTAGTGCTACGGGTGTTAAAATGACCGCACTTGTTAAGAACATTGGAGAAAAAATTGAGGTTGAGGTGATCGAGGGCGAATATGGTGCCTCGGGGATATTCTGGGTTAACGTGTCCGATGAAACGGTTTACGTTGACAAGAATAATTGCATTATTTCCGCCTCTGATTTGAAGATAGGAGATATTGTTGAAATAACCTACGGTGGGCAGGTTATGATGAGCTATCCTCCGCAGATAGTTGCCTCAATAATTCGGATAAAATAAAAAATACGGAGCTTTTCGCTCCGTATTTTTTGTTTATTAAATTTTCTTGTCAATAATATCGTTGATATACTCCTTCTCATATTCCTCATAATATCTGTCGATATCCTTGAGCTTCTTTCTGAGTGGCTTTCTTCTTCTGTGCCTGTCAAGAATTTCGGGAAGATACCAGTAAACAATATAGAGAAGAAGAACCGGCAACGCAAGAGCCATATACCAATATTGGAGGGGCATAATTGCGTAAATAAAGCTGTAGAGGGATGAGGACGGATCCATAGTTGCCATATAGTTAACACCCTCTGCAACGGACCAACCGTTTGTGGTATTGATTACCAAATTCACAAGGTGGGCAACGGTATAGAAGGCAATTGTGAAAAAAACTGTGAGTTTAATGGTGGAAACCTCTCTCTTAACGAGCTTTAACTCGAAAAGCAAAATCGGAATACCGGCACCAAAAAGGTGCATTGTGAAGTATGAGAAAAACTCGTATGTGAGCAATTCAACGTTTGCCATATCGTAATTGAAAACCAATGAAACTATTGAACCTGCCGACCATATAAGTAAAAGGTTGCAAAGATACTTACTGCGAGTCAGCACGGCAAGCGGCAAAAGAATAATGCTTATTGCCGAAAGGCTGAACGGGAGATTTCTGATAAGATCATCTTTGTGACTTAACACACCCAATACAAGAAAGGTTAAGCTGAACAGTGAAAGCAGGAACAAGGTCAGAATCTGCATTGACCGTTTGTTTCTTTTTAAGATGAGATATATCAAAATGCTAACCAAAACAGCAAACGCAAGAGTTAACAAATGAGTGTTGCTGAATGAACCCCAAGTCATACTAAACCCTCCTTAAGAATACTATATACTCAATGAAATATACATATCAAGCATACAAAAATATGATAACATAAAAAAGTGGTTTTGTCAATATCGATAAAAAATTTATTAAATAATAATGAAAAAATGTGATTAAACAGTGAAAAAGTGTGCAAAATTACATTTTGAAGGGTGCGAGTGCTAAAAATCAACTGAAGTTGAGAAAAAAATTTAAAAAAACTATTGACAAACGGATTAAAAAGTGGTAAAGTAATATCAGAAATTAGCACTTGAGTGTAAAGAGTGCTAAAAATTGAGAAAAGAGAGGACGCAAAATGAGTGATTTCGGCAAAGAATTAAGTCCAAGAAAAAAACAAATACTTAAAGCGGTTGTTGAAGCTCATATTGCCGCCGGCGAGCCTGTTGGCTCAAAATACCTTGTGCAAAGCAATTTGCTCTCTTGCTCATCTGCCACGATAAGAAACGAGATGGCAGAGCTTGAGGAAATGGGATACCTTGAACAGCCACACACCTCTGCCGGAAGAGTGCCAAGCGAGCTTGGTTACAGATTTTATGTTGACTCGCTTCTTCAACACTACGCGATGACGAATAAGGAGATCGACCAGATAAATGCTTTGCTTAAGGTAAAAATGGGCGAGCTTGACAAGATTCTTGAGGTCGCATCAAAGGTCGCATCAAATATTACAAATTATACCGGTATTGCAATAAAGCCCAAGCAAAGCTCAATCAAGGTGCTGAAATATGAGCTTGTCGGCATCGATGCATATCAGTTTGCCATCGTTATGATACTTTCAAGCGGAGCAATCAAAACCAAAAAGGTAAAATTGCCAATCGAGGTTGATGAGTTTGCACTCACACATCTTTCAAGTGCCCTCAATTCTTATCTCACAGGTCTTTCGGCTGACGAGATAACACTTACCTCGGTAATGAATCTTGAAAGAGCAATGGGTGACAACTCAACGCTTGTAAACATCACAATTAAGGCGATATACGAAACGATGAGCGAATTTCACGGCGGTGAGCTTCACTACAGTGGGCTCAATCATCTTTTGCAATATCCCGAATATTCCGACGTGAATAAATTCGGTGAGATTATTAATACATTTGAAGAGAAGAATCAGCTGCTTGATCTTGTTTCGGGCGGAAATGATGATGGCATAAACGTGCTTATCGGCTCTGAAAACAGTGTTAAGGTTATGAGCGACTCTGCAATAGTATTCAAGCAAATCAAAAAAGACGGAAAAACGATCGGTGCTATCGGCGTTGTTGGCCCCAGAAGAATGGATTATGCAAGAGTTCTTGCAACTCTCAATGAGCTGAGCGAGAATATCACCGACCTGATTGAAGATAAAAGATTGTTAACAGAAAACGGAGGAGAAAGCAGTGCAGGAAGAAATTAAAAATCCCGAAACAGTTGAAGAAACTGTAAATACAGAAGAAAAAAGTAAAAAAGATAAGAAAAAAAGCAAGAAGAATGATGCACAAATTGCTGAGCTTCAAGCGGCACTTGAAGCAAAGGAAAAGGAAATTGCCGAGCTTAACGATAAGTATTTAAGACTCTATGCAGAATACGATAACTTCCGTCGCAGAAGTGCTAAGGAGAGAGAAGCCATCTATTTTGATGCAAAGAGCGATACACTTAAAAACATTCTCCCCATTCTTGATAATATGGAGAGAGCCACTGCTTTTACAGAAGCAGATAAGATTCTTGATGGAATGAATCTCATTCTTAAGAGCTTTAACGAGAATTTTGGGAAAATGGACGTTAAAGAAATTGAAGCACTTGGCAAAACGTTTGATCCCGGCATTCACTATGCAGTTATGCACATTGAGGACGAGAGCTTTGGTGAAAACGAAGTAGTTGAGGTTTTGCAAAAGGGTTATATCTGTGGCGACAAGGTCATAAGATACGCAATGGTAAAGGTTGCGAATTAATCAGTTAAAAATTTAATTTATTATATGGAGGAAAATTATTATGGGAAAAATTATTGGTATTGACTTAGGTACAACAAACTCTTGTGTGGCAGTTTTTGAAGGCGGCGAGCCCGTTGTTATCCCCAATCCCGAGGGAGCAAGAACAACACCTTCAGTAGTAGCATTTACAAAGACAGGCGAAAGAATTATCGGTCAGGTTGCAAAGCGTCAGGCAATCACAAATCCCGACAAAACAATTATGAGTATCAAGCGCCATATGGGCAGCGATTATAAGGTAAATATTGACGGCAAGTCATATACACCTCAGGAGATCTCCGCAATGACACTTCAGAAGCTCAAGGCAGATGCTGAAGCATATCTCGGTGCTCCCGTAACAGAGGCGGTTATCACTGTTCCTGCATATTTCAGCGACGCACAGCGTCAGGCAACTAAGGATGCAGGTAAGATTGCAGGTCTTGAGGTTAAGAGAATTATTAACGAGCCCACAGCTGCAGCTCTTGCTTACGGTATCGACAAGGAAAAAGATCAGAAGGTAATGGTATTTGACCTTGGTGGCGGTACGTTTGACGTATCTCTCCTTGAAATTTCAGACGGTGTGTTTGAGGTTCTTGCAACAAACGGTGATACAATGCTCGGCGGTGACGATTTTGACCAGCGTCTTATCGACTGGATGGTTAAGAAATTCCAGGCAGAGAACGGTGTTGACCTCAGAAATGACAAAATGGTAATGCAGCGTCTTAAAGAAGCTGCTGAAAAGGCAAAGATCGAGCTTTCAGGTATGACAAGCACAAACATCAACTTGCCCTTCATCACAGCAACAGCTGCAGGTCCTCTCCACTTTGATGCAACTCTTACAAGAGCTGAATTCGACAAAATTACATCCGACCTTGTGGACAGAACAATCATCCCCACAAAGAAGGCACTTGCAGACGCAGGCCTTTCTGTAAATCAGATCGATAAGGTTCTTCTTGTTGGTGGTTCAACAAGAATTCCCGCAGTTCAGGAAGCAGTTAAGAAGCTCATCGGCAAAGAGCCCTTCAAGGGCATCAATCCCGACGAATGTGTTGCAGTCGGTGCTGCAATTCAGGCGGGTGTTCTCGGTGGCGACGTAAAGGATCTTCTCCTTCTTGACGTTACACCTCTTTCTCTCGGTATTGAAACACTCGGCGGTGTATTCAACAGAATCATCGACAGAAATACAACTATCCCTGTAAAGAAGAGCCAGATCTACTCCACAGCAGCAGACGGTCAGACATCCGTCGAAATCCACATCCTTCAGGGTGAACGTGAAATGGCAGCGGGTAATACAACTCTTGGTAGATTCCACCTTGACGGAATCCCCGCGGCTCCCCGTGGAGTACCTCAGATTGAGGTTACCTTCGACATTGACGCAAACGGTATCGTTAACGTAAGTGCTTGTGACAAGGGAACAGGCAAGGAAACACATATCACAATCACATCCTCAACCAATATGAGCAAGGAAGACATCGACAGAGCAGTTCGCGATGCTGAAAGATTTGCAGAAGAGGATAAGAAGCAGAAGGAAGCAGTTGACGTGAAGAATCACGCAGACACACTCATCTTCCAGAGCGAAAAGACACTTGCTGAAATCGGTGATAAGCTTCCCGAAAGTGATCTTGCTGACGTTAAGGCAGGAATTGAAAAGCTCAAGGAAACTGTAAAGGGCAACGATACAGAGGCAATCAAGAGAGATACAGAAGCTCTTCAGCAGGCATTCTATGCAGTATCCGAGAAGCTCTATAAGCAGTCAGGTGCTGCACAGGGCGATGCAGGTGCTGATTTTGGCGGTAACGCAGGCGGCACCGATAACGGTAGCGACGGCACTTACTATGATGCCGGCTTTGAGGATAAGACAAATCAGTAAAATAAACTAAATTCAGACCGGGAAAGGGCAGGATGCCCTTTCCTATGTCCGTTTTTGAAGAGAGAACAAAATGGCAGATAAAAGAGATTATTACGAGGTCTTAGGGCTGAATAAAGGAGCCGATGAAGCCTCGATAAAGAAAGCATACAGAGCTCTTGCAAAGAAATATCATCCCGATATGAATCCGGGAAATGCAGAGGCGGAGCAGAAATTTAAAGAGGTGAACGAGGCATACAGCGTGCTTTCCGATCCCGATAAAAAGGCAAAATACGATCAGTACGGTCACGCAGCATTCGATCAGAGTGCAGGTGGAGGATACGGTGGATATGGCGGATTCTCTGACTTTGGTGACATCGGTGACATTTTCTCCAGCTTTTTCGGTGGTGGATTTGGCTTTGGCGGTTCGTCATCAAGCAGAAAAAATTCCCCTCAGCGCGGTGAGGATATTGGTGTTCGTGTTACTCTGACCTTTGAGGAAGCCGCATTTGGTGTAAAGAAGGATATTTCATACAAGAGAATACAAAAATGTGACGATTGTCACGGTTCGGGTGCAGCAAAGGGAACACAGGCAGAAACCTGCTCACATTGAAACGGAACAGGTCAAAGACGCGTTATGCAGAGAATGGGAGGAATGCAGTTCCAAACAACCGT
>JAZNWX010000020.1:0-2223 GCA_045593575.1 Eubacteriales bacterium
TACGCGGCGGGCGCCACTACGCGTGGGGCGCCACCTTTGAAAAGGTGGACGAAACAACAGCTTGGCGAGTGCGAACAACTCACAAATAAATCATAATTTGAAGTGCAACAACATCACATAAAGGAGATCAACATGAAAATTTTATCTCTTGACTCAACTGCAATAGTTTCAACTGTTGCGATAACTGAAAATGAAAAGCTTTTAGCTCACTTTACCCTGAATAACGGTAACACTCACAGCGAAACCTTGCTCCCTATGATCGAAGCATCATTAAAGGTCTTAAAGCTCACAGTTGACGATATCGACCTCTTCGCTTGCTCGGCAGGACCCGGTTCGTTCACAGGTGTGAGAATCGGAGCTGCAACTATCAAGGGCCTTGCCTTCAACAGAAATAAGCTCTGTGCTCCCGTATCATCCCTCGATGCTCTCGCTCACAATCTTATGTATGCCCAGGGTATCGTCTGCCCCGTTATGAACGCACGCAGAAGTGAGCTCTATAACGCACTTTTCCTCTGCGAAAACGGTAAGCTCACTCGCATCTGTGAGGATCGTCTTATCTCAGTTTTCGACCTTGAGGAAGAGCTCAGAAAATATTCAGATAAAAAAATCTATCTCTGCGGAGACGGATACGATATAGCAAAAAATGCCTTCACCAAGGTTGAAACACAGGATACTCCCCTGATCCATCAGTACCAGAGTGCATATTCGGTTGCACTTTGTGCCCTTGAAGCATCAAAGCAAGAGCTTCTCACAACCGACATTGAGCTCTCTCCCGTTTATCTCAGAGCATCACAAGCTGAAAGAGAGCGACTTGAACGCCTCGCGGCAGAAAAGGAAGGTCAGAAATAATTATGAAAACTATTGTACTTGGTGCCGATCACGGCGGATTCGAACTTAAAAACGTAATAAAAGCACACCTTGAAAGTAAGGGCTATAAAGTTATTGACGTGGGAACAAACGCACCCGACAGTTGCAACTATCCCGTCTATGCTTCAAGAGCTTGTGCAAATATTCTTGACGGCAGTGCCGATCTTGGTATTCTCGTCTGCGGAACAGGAATCGGTATGAGCATAGCAGCGAACAAGCACCGCGGGATCCGTGCCGCGTGCTGCTCCGATACATTCTCTGCCCGACTGACACGACTTCATAATGATGCAAATGTGCTTTGCATCGGTGCACGTGTTGTAGGTGCAGGTCTTGCACTCGATCTTGTTGAAGAATTCCTCAATGCCGAATTCGAGGGCGACAGACACACAAACAGATTATCTCTTATTAAGGATATAGAAAACGGAAAGGCACTTTAATTCCCTTTCGGAAAGGAGGCCCTCTTGGGCAAGATTATTCATAAAATTACAGACACTGTCCGTGCGGTATTCGGTATCAAAGACAGAATTCAGCCCACAAGTGCCATCATCGTGGCATCGGGCAACTCCACACGAATGGGTGAGGGTATCTCCAAGCAGATGATAATGCTTGACAATATTCCCGTCGTCGCACGAACAATTATGGCGTTTGACGACTGCGAGTGCATAAGCGAAATAATTGTAGTCGCAAAGCAGGAGGAATTCTATCTCTATAAGGAATTTCAAAAGCTCTACGGCTTCAAAAAATTCGTCCGACTTGTCAGCGGAGGAGAAACTCGTCAGGAATCTGTCAAAAACGGATTTTCTGCCATTGATAAAAGCTCAAAATTCGTTGCCATTCACGACGGTGCACGTTGCTTGATTACACCGGCACAAATTGAAGAGATCTGTGCTGCCGCCTATAAGGTAGGAGGTGCAACAGCCGCAACAAGAGCCATCGATTCAATTAAACTGTCAAACGGTAAAAACAAGTTTATTTCAAGCTCCTTAAACCGAAACCGAGTTTGGCTGGCACAAACTCCACAAGTGTTTAAAACTGAAACCTATGCTCTCGCACTCAAAAAAGCCGAGATTGAACAGCTTCAGGTCACCGACGATAACTCGCTTGTAGAGAATCTCGGTGCCGACATCAAGCTCGTAGAGTGCGGAAGAAATAATATAAAAATCACAACTCGTGATGACATTCCCATCGCTCTTGCAATACTGAGATCAAGGGAGGAAAATCTATGAATATCAGAATAGGTCACGGATATGATGTACATAGACTGACGGAAGGACGAAAACTTATTTTAGGCGGTGTGGAGATTGAACATACTGTAGGTCTTTTAGGTCATTCTGATGCAGATGTTTTAGTCCACGC
>JAZNWX010000021.1:0-2275 GCA_045593575.1 Eubacteriales bacterium
AATAAAGAAAAGCACCCCAAAACCTGTAATTTTAGGGTGCTTTTTGTTTTATTCTTTTAAATTTACATCTGCTTTTTCGTATTGGCAGGTGCCCGCCTTTACGGTAAGCTCCAATCCGTCTGCATTCTCAGGAGGATATATCGTTGAAGTAAGTGATCTTCCACCCTCAAAAATCTCCACGGAATAGTCGTCCATAACAAGGGTTAACGTCACTTCCTTTAAGTTGGAGCAAGGCATACGGCGAATACCGTTCAACGAGTCCTCGTCCTTTTCGACACCAACAATAGCTTCGCCCGATCTGGAACGGTCAAACACCCATTCCCCGTTGAGCAAAGTCAATTTGGTATAATTGTTTCCGTCAGAACGCATCTTGATTGAAAAGCTCTCAAGATCTGTCGCACGTACAGTAATTACACCTCTTGTTACTCTATCCTCAAGCTTATCGCAAACGGTGGCTTTATATACCTCTTTGCAGCTTACGATAGGCTCCTGATACATCATACCGTCTTTAACAACAATGCTTCTGGGACAAGTGAGCATACCAGCAAATCCGTATTTTTCAGAGGGAACATTTCTATCCCACATATTTAGCCAGCCCATAAAAACAGGCTTGCCAACAAAGGTTTGCGGAGCATACACATCAAAGCCATAGTCCACTATTCCACGTGATTTTTCGTTAAATGTACCTGTGGAATAATCTATTTTTCCAATACAGAAACGAGAGGTGTGTATATTGAGATGTATTCCGTTTTCGCTTGGCTGGAACTGCTCGCAAAACAACAAATATCCTAATTCCTCATTGTAATCGGGACATTCTATCATTGTGCCCGCAGAATCTTTTCCAAACAAATCGTTAACGAATTCCCAGTTAAACAGATCTTTTGATTTATATAGTAAAATTCTGCCCCTACCCTCTGTTTTTCTGGCTGCAACAATGCACCAAAAATGATCATTATGGAGCCAAACCTTGGGATCTCTGAAATCGCAGGGTGCATATCCGTTCGGCAAATCGTTCTCTCCGATGACTATACCGTGCTTTTTAAAGGTTATACCATCGTCACTTTCTGCCAAACATTGAACCTGCCTTATGCTTTCTCCGCCTTGATTCTCTATAAAACCTGTGTACATCAGCCAAAGCTTTTCGTTATGCACGATTGCACTACCCGAAAAGCATCCGTTTTTATCGCAATCATCACCGGGTCTCAGGGCGATTGGAAGATAAGTCCAGTTGGTCAGGTCGTCACTCACAACATGTCCCCAGTGCATCGGTCCCCACTTTGTATCGTCAGGATAATGCTGAAAAAATGCGTGGTATTGACCCTTAAAGTATATCAATCCGTTAGGATCGTTTATCCAACCCTTTTCCCCGGTCACGTGAAAAGCAGGTTCCTTGATTTTAGTAATTGTCATAGTAGTATCTCGCTTTTTGGTTGCTCCCCCACCAAGACGGGTGGGGGAGCACTGTTTTGGTTAATATCGAATTTTTGTTTTTTTACTGAATTGCAGCAATATATCCTTCGGGAGCTGCTTCAAGATTTACTCTGAAATCATCAACTACAAAGCATCCGTAATCTCCTGTGGAGTTGTCAACTACTCTGAAGAAGCAGTCAACCTCTACACCTGTGTACTGATAGAAGTATGCATTCATTCTTGTGTTAATCTTGCCGGGAGCATCGTTATAGAATCTTGCGATTACAGAACCGTCTTTTCTGCACAATTCTACGTATACGTCGTGGTTAGAACCGCCGCCTGCACCACCGAATTTGAAGGATACGAAAGCACCCTGCTTCAAGCTGAAGGTTGAACTCTGAAGTACACCCTTGCTGTTTTCACAGTTTGTGCCATCAGGCTTAACAAATGTGAACAGGAATGTGCCGTCCTTTGTATCGTCATTCTTTGCATACCAATCGGCATCGTGCTCTGAGCTTTCTACCCAACCGAGTGTATTATGAGCACCTGCTTCTGTAATGTTCATTGACCAACCGTCAAGGTTGCCTGTTTCAAAGCTACCGTTGTCAATTGTATATTTAAGGTTACCCTTAATATCGATTGCTTCGATGCCTTCGGGCTTGCTTGTGTGGTAAGTTACAACGTTATCAAATGATACGCAGCCCCAACCACTATCTGCCTGGTCAACAACCTGAATTCTTACTGTTCTGCCGATATATGCAGAAAGATCTGCAGCATACTGGATAAGCTTAGCATCCTGCTGTGCCTGCTGATGATATCTTGCAAGAATTTCGCCTGAAACCGCGTCAATCACCTGAACATAGCA
>JAZNWX010000022.1:0-2460 GCA_045593575.1 Eubacteriales bacterium
TCCTCCTCAAGCTCCTTGAGCTTTGGGAAATATAGATTTTCATCACAACCGTCAGGCAGTATTATCTTATATGATAAAACCGGTTCAAGCAGGGGCTTGCAGGTGTCACTCTCTATGCCGAGACCTTGACCTGCGTAGGTGGAGGATAGACCGATCACAGCGCAAACTTCACCTGCAGAAACGGAATCAACCTGTTCAAATTTTTCACCCGAATAAAGACGTATCTGACCGATTTTCTCATTGATTCTTTTTCCGTCAGACGTGATGTATGAAATATCATCTCTGGCAGAGAGTGTGCCGCCCGTAATCTTCATATATGACAATCTTGTGTTGCCAATGCGTGATATTTTATATATTTTTGCACCAAAATGACGCTCATTGTAAATTGGTGAGAGGGTGTATTTGTTCAAAGCATCAAGCAAAAAATCAATACCGGACAATCTGAGAGCTGAGCCAAAAAGGATGGGGAAGAGAGATCTTTCTGCAATAAGAGTAGCTATATCGTACTCATCAATGGGTTCCTCGGATAAAAAGCTCTCAAGGAATGATTCATTTATCAAAGCCAACTTTTCGTCAAGCTCACGTTTTGTTTGCGTATCATAAAAAGCAATGCAGTTTGCAGAGAGAATTGAAGCTATTTCAGCCTCCTGCTCATCCTTGGTTTTTATGGCAATATCACTTTTGTTTACAAAAATAAATGTGGGAACCTTATAGAATTCAAGTAAATTCCAAAGTGTGCGTGTGTGGTTCTGAACACCGTCAGCAGCACTTATCACAAGAATTGCATAGTCAAGAAGTGAGAGAACACGTTCGGTTTCGGCAGAAAAATCTACGTGTCCGGGTGTGTCAAGGAGAATAAAATCGCAGTTTTCACTTGAGAAACGGGCCTGCTTTGAAAAAATAGTTATTCCACGTTCGCGTTCAACGGCATTTGTGTCAAGATAAGTATTCTTATGATCCACTCTGCCAAGAGTACGAATTTTTCCCGAAATATAAAGTAATGCTTCGGAAAGAGTGGTTTTTCCTGCATCAACGTGAGCAAGAATTCCAATAGTCAGCTTCTTTTTCAATTTTTTTCTCCTTTCATTTAAATTTTAATTATTATAGCATAAAAAAGTGACTTTTTCAAGCCGATAAAGTCAAAAAGCAACTAAAAGTAGCAATAAAGAAACTAAAAAGTATTGACAATCATAAATTTGATGGTATAATTATCACATAAAATAAAAGGAGTTTGTTTATGAGAAATTTAAGAAGAGCAATATGGGGAATAGTTCTCATATCTGCCGCTGTGGTACTTGCTTTAAATTCATTTGATGTTATTGATTTTGATGTTTTCTTTGACGGTTGGTGGACCCTTTTCATTATAATTCCGTGTTTTGCCGGTCTTTTTCAGAAGGGTGACAGGTTGGGAAGTGCAATTGGTCTTTTGCTTGGTGTTTCTTTACTTTTGTCAGCACAGGACGTGGTAGGGTTTGATATATTCTGGAAGCTATTGATCCCTGTGATAATTGCCTATGCCGGTCTAAAACTGCTGCTTTCTTCTTTTAGAAAAAAACAGAAAAGCGGCAGAGCTTGTAAAATAAAAGCGGATTGCAAAGAAATTAACCGCAGCGTTGCAGTTTTCTGTGGAACAGAGATAGATTATTCAAATACTGTTTTTAAGGGTGCAAATCTTGTTGCCTGTTTTGGCGGAATTGATTGCGATCTCAGAAATGCCATTATTGAAAACGATTGTAAGATCAAGGTAGCTGTTGTTTTTGGCAGAATAAAAATGTTAATTCCGGATAATGTTAACGTAAAAAGTAATGTATCCTGTGTATTTGGCGGATCGGATGTCGCAAATAACAACCCTAACGCTAAGCATACTATTTACATAGACGGTTTTTGTGCTTTCGGCGGCATAGATGCAGAATAAAAAACAGGAGCAAAACTTGCTCCTGTTTTTATTTTTTTATTCAATTAAATGTGTATGTAATAACTACTGTACTTTCTTCGGCACTAACATAAGAAATGCTGATTGATTTTACTTCGTTATTCTGGAAAGACAAATTAAGGGAAGCATCGGTGGCTGTCACGTCCAGTCCCATAAACTGTTCAAGCGACAAAATATCGTTTGAATAGGAATTAAGAACGGTAATTTCAGATTCACCAAGACAAGCATAAGAGAAATTGAAATTCGGAACGTCGAATCTTTCTGCCGAGCTTTCGGTTACGTCATAAACACCTTCAGTAACTGAAATATAACCGTCGGGAGCTGTGATTAATTCTCCGTCAATAATAAACTGATTAAGACGTTCAATTCTATACTCAACAGAGCGAACACCGTCAACAGTATTTACTCGGTATGTTTCATTAATGACATCATCATTAATTGAGGTGATTGACATAGAGATTACGTAGCTTGAAAAATCCTTATCAAACATTGCATTAAATGTAGCAAAATCGGGATTTTCTTCAATG
>JAZNWX010000023.1:0-5575 GCA_045593575.1 Eubacteriales bacterium
TGAAAAAAATGTGATATAATAAATTAATTACAGTTTTTAGGAGTTTTTATGAAGTTTTTAAGATCATTATCAATTATTTTATTAATAATGTGCCTGCTTTCTGCTTGCGATATTCTACCAAGTCAGGAAACAACAAGCATAATTAATACAACCTCATATAGCTCTTCGCAAACAACTTCAAACAATTACTCAACAAGCTCTTCATCAAGCGGAAGCACTTCTGTGCCGACTGAGGATAAATTTGATCCTGACGAAGATGTTTTAGAACAACCGGAGGACCCATATTTGAATGTTACTGCGGATGAGTTTTATGCTAATTATACACCGGCGACAAGCTATTGGGACGCATATTACAGGACTCAGCATTATTTTATGTCCGGTTCAATTGAAGAGCAGGATCAAGCTCCTACAACAGCAGAATATCAGCCTCAAGAGAATGGATTGTTCATAAGAAACACAAGTGCGTTATATTCCTCTGATGGTAACATATATTACGTTATTAACTCCAACGGTGAGATCGTTAACAAAATATATAAGGGTGCAGCATACGTTACACTTGAAGAGGTAGCAGCATACGTTTTCGCCTTTGGGGATATTCCCGCAAATTATACTTCAAGTAAAAAGACAAAGCCCTATAATAGTCCTTGGGGTGAATACCTTCGTCTTAATCATACTGAGTTCTCAGGTAGTACATATAAATATCCGTATGAGCCCGAGCTTCCCGATATTTCTGGTTGCGGAGGAAGTCTTTACTATTACGAAATAGATATCGGAACAACAGGTACCGATTGTGACCCATCATACACAGCCGATATATATAACAACGGTTCAAAAATCACACGTGGAGCAGCACGTATTGTTTATAGCAGATACGATAAAAACGGGAATAAGATTATAGATTTGGATGAGAAATATCTTTTCTATACCTACAACCACTACAACGATTTTCAGGAATATTTGAATTATGAGGGCGGTTGGGGAGAAATGTTTGGAAATATTACCGGTGGAGGTGCTATTTCAAGCAAATATGATTACAATCCCACCCCATACGTTGAGGTAGTGAGAAGAAATCTTTATAACGGTACAACCGAGAGTGTTCGTATTGAATATGTAGAAATAGCATTTGCATATTTTGATAAAAAGTATTATTTTGAAAATATTGTCTGTGCATAAGGAGAAAATATGAATTTACAGGAAGCAATTACAAAACTATATGCTTGGCAGAATAAACTGAGTGCATATAATCACGCGATGGCACTTATTTACTATGACGGCTCAACTGTGGCACCAAAAAAAACTGCGGGCAACAGGGCACATACACTCGGTATTTTGAGTGAAGAAACATATAAACTTACAACTAATGATGAAACAGTTGAGATGCTTGAATTTCTTGACGCTCATATGGATGAGCTTGAAGAAAAAGAGCAGAGAATTGTATATCTTGCCTGCAAGGGTATGAAAGAAATGAAGAAGATTCCTCTTGAAGAGTATATTGCATATCAGGAACTTCTCGTTAATGCGGGTGATGTTTGGCATACAGCAAAAGAAACGGACGATTTCGAGCTTTTCCGCCCCTATCTTGAGCAAATTTTCGAGTTTAACAAAAAGATGGCACATTACTGTGCCCCCGACAAGCACCCTTACGATTATTGGCTTGATCAGTATGAAAAGGGTTTAACAATGAAAAAATGTGACGAGTTTTTTGCGACCCTAAAAGCAAAAATAGTTCCTCTGATTAAAATAATAGGGGATGCAGAACAGGTAGATGACTCATGCATACACGGTGATTTTGATGAATTATCACAGGAAAAGTTCTCGCTTGAGCTTATGAAAACAATGGGAATCGATCTTGGAATTTGTGGACTTGGTACTACTGAGCACCCCTTTACAACGAGTATCGGTTCGCATTATGATGTGAGAATTACAACTAATTATGATAGGGAAAACTTTGCTTCTTCAATGTTCAGTGTTATTCACGAGGGTGGTCACGCTCTCTATGAAATGAACCCTGCAGAGGATTATGCCTATACATATCTTGACGGCGGTGTTTCAATGGGTATTCACGAAAGTCAAAGCCGTTTCTATGAAAACTTGCTTGGCAGAAGCGAAGCGTTTGTGAAGTTTATCTTCCCCAAGGTTTGTGAGTGTTTCCCTGAGCAGATGAAGGGATATACCGCAAATGATCTTTACAAAGCAATCAACCTTGTAACGCCCTCATTAATCCGCACTGAGTCCGACGAGGTTACTTACGTCTTGCACGTTATGATTCGATATGAGCTTGAAAAGAGAGTTATGAGTGGTGAACTTGAGGTTAAGGATCTTTCGAGCGAGTGGAAGAAACTCTATAAAGAATATCTTGGCGTTGACGTACCCAATGATAGAGAAGGAGTTCTTCAGGATAGCCACTGGTCGGGCGGTAGTATTGGATATTTCCCATCATACGCGCTCGGCTCGGCATACGGAGCACATTTGCTTCATAAAATGAAGGAAACTGTTGATGTTGACAAATGCTTAGCAGAAGGTAATTTTGAACCTATTAACGAGTGGAATAAGGAACATATTTGGAAATACGGATGTCTAAAGAATCCCGATGAGCTTTTAGAAAAAGCTCTTGGTGAGAAGTTTGATCCTACGTATTTTACAAATTATCTTGAAGAAAAATATACAAAGATATATAATCTTAAATAAAAAAAGCACGGGAATTTTTAAAATTCCCGTGCTTTTTATTGATAACACTTGACAGAATAATATATTTGTGCTAAAATAACATACGATATATAACAAATGTTATTTATAAAGGAGATACTTATGGCACCAAGGGTAAAAGTTACTAAAGAAGATATAATTAATAAATGTATAGAGCTTATTCGTGTTAATGGTTCTGGCTCCATTAATGCAAGGGGAATTGCAAACGCATTAAATTGTTCAACGCAACCAATATTTTCAAATTTTTCTTCAATGGAAGAATTAGAAAGTGAAGTAATAATTGCGATCTACAATATATATTTAGAATTTCTTAAAAAAGAAGCAGATAGTAAGCAATATCCAAAATATAAGGCATACGGTATGGCATATATACGTTTTGCGAAGGAAGAAAAAGAATTATTTAAACTCCTGTTTATGAGAGATAGAAGTAAAGAGGATATATCGCCTTCGTGGGATTTTAAAGCATCAGTTCAGATGATAATTGATGCAAATAGTACTATATCACGTGAAAAGGCAGAGCTAATGCACCTTGAGATGTGGACCTGCGTTCACGGAATTGCAACAATGATAGCAACGTCGTTTGTACCTTTGGAATGGGAATTTATCAGTGAAATAATGAGTGACGTTTATCACGGAATCAAGGCAAGGCACATAGATAGTGAGGTGAGATAATGACTGCAATTAGAATAGAAAAACTTACAAAGCAGTATGGTGATGTTGTTGCGGTAGATGGTTTATCATTAAATATTAAAGAGGGGGAATTGTTTTCGCTGCTTGGTGTAAACGGTGCCGGGAAAACAACAACGATTAAAATGTTATCCTGTCTTGTAAAACCAACGAGTGGTGAAGCATTTTTACTAAACAAAAGCATATTAAAAGATACAACTGAGGTGAAATCATATATTGCAGTATCTCCGCAAGAAACTGCAATTGCCCCCAGGCTTACAGTGCGTGAAAATCTTGAGCTTATTTGCGGAATATATTCCTTCACTAAATCTAAAACCCAAGAAAAAATAAGCGAACTTGGAACTACATTAAGTCTTAATAACATTATGAATAAAAAAGCGGGCAAGCTTTCGGGTGGATATGCACGACGCCTTAGTATAGCTATGGCTCTCATCAGCGAACCGAAAATTCTTTTTCTTGACGAACCGACGCTTGGGTTAGATGTTATAGCAAGAAGTGAACTTTGGGATGTTATTCAATCCTTAAAGGGAAACGTTACTATTATTTTAACCACTCACTATATGGAAGAAGCAGAGGCGCTATCCGATAGAATTGCAATAATGAAGGACGGGAAGCTCCTTATGTGTGACACTCCCAATGAAATAAAAACCCAAATGGGAGTAGAAAGCATTGAAAAAGCATTTATCAAAATAGTAAGGGGTGAAAACAGATGAAAACGTTGACATTTGCAAGAAGGAATTTTAAAGAAATAGTTCGTGACCCCTTAAATCTCGTATTTCTCTTTGGATTTCCTGTCGTGCTATTACTTTTGCTGAGTGCAATTCAGGCTAATATTCCTGTTGCAATGTTTGAAATAGCACACTTATCACCGGGAATAGCAGTATTTGGCCTTTCGTTTATGACATTATTTTCTGCAACTCTTATAGCCAAGGATAGACAAAGTAGCTTTATGCACCGTCTATATACCACTCCTTTGACACCAACAAATTTCATTTTGGGATATACTTTGCCTTTAATACCAATTGCTATACTTGAAGGCATTGTAACTTATATAGTAGCTATTATTTTAGGACTTGAACTGAGTGTAAATTTACTGCTTTCTGTTATTTTAATAATTCCCATCGCACTTTTATATATCGGAATCGGACTCCTTTGCGGAAGTGTGTTTAACGATAAGCAGGTAGGTGGTATTTGTGGAGCACTATTAACAAATCTATCAGCGTGGTTTTCGGGTATTTGGTTCGATCTTGATCTGGTCGGCGGTGGATTTAAGAAAATCGCATATGCACTTCCATTTGTTCACGGAGTAGAAATGCATCGCTCTGCTATTTCAGGCAATTACAGTGATATTGTTCCGCACTTATTTTGGGTGTTGGGTTATGCTGTAATAGTTATAGTAATTGCAATATATTTATTCCTCCGTCAAATGAAGAAACAATAAACAAACCCACCTCAGTTTGAGGTGGGTTTTAAATTATTAAAGTATTCCGATTTGTGAATCGTCAGAATTTTGTTTAGCAATCATAAAGTCGAGTGCAGGCTGTTCGAGGATTTTTTGTTCCTCTTTAATCTTTTCATTAAGAGCAATTGTGTCAATAATCTGCTTAAGATATTTGCTCATAGCACTCTTTGCTGTGTAATCAGCGGGAGCATAGAATGTAAGTCTTCCTTCTGCAAGGAGCTTATAAACCTTGGCTCTGTTATCTTTAATGGGATCAAACACACCGATGGTATATCCACCGCGTTCTTTTACAAGATGCATACAGGGAATATCAGTAGCAGAGTCACCTATGTAAACCATATTGGAAAACGGAATTCGACGTTCGTGAGAGGGAACACTGTCATTAACTCTTTCATCGTGCTCTTCAAGAAATCCTTTGGAGATACGGAAAAGATACTGTGTTTTATTAGTATAGTTAACTGCCTGTGCAGGCCATACTGCAACGTCATCTGCGTTATAGAGGTAAGAGGATGCATAAATCTTCTTGAACTCACCCGCAATTTCACTTCCTTCAATTATCTCTCGAAGTCCTGATGAAATAACGTAATGCTCAACCTCAATACCCTTTGATTCAGCATACTGATTAATTCTCTGGAACCAGGTTTTTACTCCGTCATAAAGCTTAACCTCTGCTCCGCTTTCCTGAAAGTACTGACGTTTGAGAGATTTACCTTTAAACTG
>JAZNWX010000024.1:0-3288 GCA_045593575.1 Eubacteriales bacterium
GGGGAGTTTATATTATCGCTCGAGATTCTATCGGTCACCCAGCCGTACACGAAGTGTCATTCTGGAGCGAAGCGATAGAATCTCGGCTGGGTTCCCTCCAGAATGACAACGAGCGAGGGTAAACTGCTCGACAAACCCCAATTTTACTATGAAGGAAAAACAACTATGAATTTAATTTTAGCATCAAAATCACCAAGAAGAAAAGAGATACTCGAAAATCTCGGTGTGAAATTTGAAATAATCACCTGTGAAACGGACGAGCATACAACTGAGACCGATGGCAGAAAATACGTGGAAGAAATCGCTTTCCGTAAAGGCGATGCTGTACGAAATCTTCTTTTGAATGAGAATAAATTTGACGAAAACAAGATTATTCTCTCCTGCGACACGGTAGTTGTATCAGCTGACGGTGAGATTATGGGTAAACCGCAAGACCGTGCGGATGCAAAGAGGATGATCCTCGCCTTTTCAGGCAAGCCCCACTTCGTAATCAGCGGAATTGCACTCATTACAAAAGAAAAAACTGTTGTCACAAGCGAAGTAACCACAGTTTTCTTTGATACAGTTGACGAAAATGACGTTGAAAAATACCTTGACACACCCGAAAGCTACGACAAAGCAGGCGCATATGCTATCCAGGGCTATGCTTCCCTTTGGATAAACGGAATCGAGGGAGATTATTTCAATGTGGTCGGTCTTCCCGTCAAAAAGCTCTCGGATACACTAAAAAAAGAATTCAATTTCAAAATGGCATAAAAAAGCAGTCCGATTCACTCGGACTGCTTTTCAATTTCCAAAATACGAACTTTTCCGACAAACAGGTCGGTATATTGCACATCGAACGTCCTTATCCAGCCGTTTTCATTCGCCTCAATCGTGAAAAGATTTCTGTAAACACCCGTAATATGCCCAGAAGAATTTTCCACGTTAATTCTTGGCTTTTTTGAATTCACATTAACGTGAATTTCAGTTTTGCTGTCATAAAGCTCTCTGATTTTTGCTTTTATTTCGTCAATATCACGCATTTTCACACCACCCATAAAGAAAATTCTTACTCATCATTATTTTATCATAAGTTTTTAAATATTTCAAAGGTAGTTTTAAACAAAAATCATCTGTGTGCTTTGGTTGAAATTATTATTTTTTAGTTAAAGATATTCCGTCGGTAACAAAAACTATTGTGCCGAGCTCGTCGGTTCTGAACACCTCTGCACCAACGCTCTCAAATGCGTCAAGTGCCTCTTGGTGAGGGTGACCGTATGAATTATCCTCTCCGCAGGAAACAACAACATAACGTGGACTCGCAGCCTCCAAAAGCTCCTTTGAATTGGATGTCCTTGAGCCGTGATGTCCCGCTGAAAATACGTCACATTTGAGATTTGCCTCGTAATGCTCCAAAAGAGATTCTTCTCCCTTTTCCTCAGCATCTCCCGTAAGCAAGAAGGAGCGATCGCCATACATAGCGTGAATGATCAGGCTCGCATCATTCCATTCATCCGTCTCAACAAGCTCTTTTTCGGGGCCGTATATCTTCATCACAAGATCGCCAACCGAGAAAACATCTCCCGGCTCTGCTTTGATATTATTGAGTGTACCCTCTTCTGCCTGCTTAGTCGCCTCATCAATTGCCTTCTTGAAAAACTGAGTGGTTTTAACCTGACCGTTCAATACAAAATTCTTTACCCTGATGTTTTTAAGGACGTATGCAGCACATCCCATGTGGTCGGAGTCAGGATGAGTAATGATAAAATATTCAAGCTCCTCAACGCCCTTGGCTCTGAGGTATTCAACCACATCGTCACCGTATTCGAATTCACCGCAATCAACAAGAACACTACCGCTTGGTGTCTGGAACAAGGTTGAATCTCCCTGTCCAACATCGATGAAATGCACAAGCATAAAGTCCTCGCTTGGATCATTGGGCGGGATAAACTGAGTTGAGCTTGAACTGCTCGACGAGCCCGAGGAACTTGACGAGCTTGAGGAAGACGTACTACTCGATATGCTTGATTTTTGAGTAGAGGTTGTAGATACAATTCCGAGATCGTCAACAAACGCACGGAACGGCTCATTGTTTTCATATAAACAGCTGCCTGCAATTCCGATAACCGTCAACAGTACTAAAACTAATGCAAGGGACTTCCCGAAAATCGCTTTTGCCGCTTTTTTTCTGATTTTTTTCTTAGTTGAATTAGATAATGCCATAAAACCTCCTCGATTATTTGTTCTACTTAAATTATAACAGCAAAATATGACAAAATCAAGTTTTTTTGCACTAAAAAATGCAAATTTCAGGATATTTTCTGCAACTGCGAGTTGCAGAAAATTTCTAACAAAAATTGGTTGCATTTATGAAAAAAGTTTGATATAATAATTAATAGTAAACTTGAATATACTTTTATATAAAAATCGGAGGTATTTATGAAGGTTATTAAGGTTAAGAATTATGAGGAAATGAGCGAAGCGGCATTCTCTATCGTACTCGAAGTAATAAAGAATAATCCCCGTGCAGTTCTCGGACTTGCAACGGGTTCAACTCCACTTGGACTCTATGCAAAAATGGCAGAGGATCACAAAAAGAACGGAACCTCTTATGCTGAATGTAAGGCGGTTAATCTTGACGAGTATGTAGGACTCGATATAAACAGCGATCAGAGTTATATATATTTTATGAGAGAAAACCTCTTTAAGCATATCGATATTAAGCCCGAAAACACGCATATTGAAAACGGAAAAGCACTTGACAAGGATGAAGAATGTGCTCGCTATAATGCACTTCTTGACGAGCTTGTTCAGGACATCCAGGTTCTTGGAATCGGCTCAAACGGTCATATTGCGTTCAATGAGCCCGGAACTCCGTTTGACTCCGTTACACACATAGTTGACCTCGCAGAAAGCACCATAAAGGACAATTCCCGCCTCTTTAACTCGATTGACGAGGTGCCGCGTCAGGCATTCACAATGGGACTTGCAAATATTATGAATGCAAAAAAGGTACTTATTCTTGCCAACGGTGAGGGCAAGGCATACGCAGTAGGCGAGCTTGTAAACGGCGAAATCCGTGAGGAAATACCTGCATCAATTCTGCGTAACCATCCCGATTGCACACTTATCTGCGACGAGCTTGCGGGAAAATATATCTGATTGATGTAAATTGGGGTTTATAGGGTAGTTAGAAAAATCAGTAAGCCTCCCTTGTGTAAAGGGAGGTGTCACGGCTTGCCGTGACGGAGGGATTGTAATCTTAACAAAAACAACAATCCCCCACCGCTAACGCGGAGCCCCCTT
>JAZNWX010000025.1:0-2358 GCA_045593575.1 Eubacteriales bacterium
TACATACCGATAAATCAAAATTTGAACAACAAAAGGGGAAGCAAACCTCCCCCTTTCTTATTCTCTTTCAAATCCGTGAACAAAGCCGTTCACGTCCGCTGAACAAACGTCACCCGCAATTACTGTGTTTCTATACACAAGTATATTAACATATACTGCACCCTCATAGTCGGGATAGTTGGTTATCGCATAGGTATATCGCATAACACTCTTTTTCTTAAATGACGAAAGATCAAGTCCCTGCTTTCTTTGAATTTCATTATATGCCGAAAGCACCTTGTCAAATTCCTTGGGGATTACTACCTCCTGCTCCTTCAGTGGCTGTGCCTCGACCTCCCAGCCAAACTGCTTTAAAAAATTGATTCTGTCATCGTTGCTTTTGATTCTTTCGTAATTGTAGGACGCATCTACTCCCACTTCCCTCGCATCATCACCCGAAATGTACGTCGGAACAAACGCAACAAGGGCAATAAGGGCAGTCAAAGCCAAGCAAATAACTGCAAAAAACTTTATTGTATTGGCACGCATAGAATAAATAAACATTGAAATATCCTCCCAAAAGATAGCTCTATGTGATTATATGATGAAAAAATAACATTAATTCCTGATCGCGTAAAATAATGCAGGCAGAGAAGATACAAATCTCGTTGCCCTTTTCGGCTCGCCAAGTATCCTCCACAGCCACTCAAGACGTGCCATCTGAATTACCTTGGGTGCCCTCTTTTTCTTGCCCGACCACACGTCAAGAGCACCTCCAAGACAGGCAAACACCTTGACGGAAGAAAGGTCGTCCCTATGCTCACAAACAAAGCTCTCCTGCCTTGGAAAGCCCATACAAACGATCAGAACATCGGGCCTCGCTTTTTGAATTTTCTTAATGATCTCACCCTCGTTCTCTTTTTCAAAATATCCGTTGTGAATACCGCAAATCTTTAAATTCGGATGCTTAATCAGTTGCTTTTTCGCCGCCCTCTTGGCAACGCCTTTAGCTCCGCCAAGCAAAAAGACACTTGCTCCCTCCTCTTCGGCAAGAGCTATAAGCTGCTCGCCAAAATCAATGCCTGAAGCTTTGTTTTTTATCGGTACTCCCAAAAAGCGTGAGACGAGCAGAAGTCCTGCACCGTCAGGCAGCAAAACGGAGCCGCTATTCAATATCTTCCTTGTTTCTTCGTTCTTTCTCACCCCCTCCAGCATTTCGAGATTAGGGGTAAAAAACACTCTGCTCTCTCCACCTATCAAGCTCACCCTTGCAAGCTCCGTTGCCCGTGAAAGCGGAATATCATCAACTGTAAGTCCAAATAAATTTACTCTTTTTTGCATCATAAAAACGTTTCTCCCGTTGACAAAATATGAAAAATATGCTATCATTAATTATTATGATAGGTAAGTGTGCGCTTTATTCACTTACACGGGGTGTTTTGCTCTGCCCAATGGGTAAATTCAAGGCAATTCATCCTTGCTTTATGGCGGTCATAAGGCAAAACATTTGAGAAAATGGCAAAAGACAAAAAATTAGTTGAACAAATAACGTCAATGGACGTTGATTTCACCCAGTGGTACACAGACGTGTGCAAAAAAGCCGAGCTTATGGACTATTCCAGCGTTAAGGGCTGTATGATCTTCCGTCCGTACGGCTACGCTATTTGGGAAAATATTCAAAAGGATCTCGATGCTCGCTTCAAAGCACTCGGTCACGAAAACGTATATATGCCCATGTTCATTCCCGAATCCCTCCTTCAGAGAGAAAAGGATCACGTTGAGGGCTTTGCTCCCGAATGTGCTTGGGTTACCATTGGAGGTCAGAACAAGCTTTCTGAAAAGCTCTGCGTTCGCCCCACCTCCGAAACTCTTTTCTGTGAGCATTTTAAAAACGTAATCCACTCCTACCGCGACCTTCCGAAGCTCTACAATCAGTGGTGCTCGGTTGTTCGTTGGGAAAAGACTACCCGTCCCTTCCTTCGTACAAGTGAATTTTTGTGGCAGGAAGGTCACACAATGCACGAAACTGCTGAGGAAGCAAGAGAAGAAACACTCACAATGCTTAAGGTTTATGAGGATTTCTATCGCGACTCTCTCGCAATTCCCGCTATCACAGGCAGAAAAACCGATAAAGAAAAATTTGCAGGTGCTGAAGAAACATATACTATCGAACCGATGATGCACAACGGTGTTGCTCTTCAGGGCGGTACTACTCACTATTTTGGTGACGGCTTTGCCCGTGCATTCGATATTACATTTGCAGGCAGAGATAACACAGTTAAATATCCTCATCAGACATCTTGGGGTGTTTCAACACGTATGATCGGTGCCATCATTATGACACACGAAGTCGGAGGCCAAGCGGTCTTAGGAAGACAA
>JAZNWX010000026.1:0-2183 GCA_045593575.1 Eubacteriales bacterium
ACTTACCATTTTTATATTATAGCTTATTGTAACACAGAAAAACTGTATTGTCAAGTAAGTACAACATTCAACGAAACACGCACAAAACAGCACATCCCCCGCTTTCGCGGGGGATGTACCAAAATTATTTTATTTATAAAGGAATCTCTTGATTTTCTTTGAAGGTGTCTTTTCAAACTCCTCATCCATAAATTCAAGAGCCATTATTCTCTTATATCCAACAAGCTTTCTGTTCATGTTGTTTATCTGCTCTCTGATCGCATTATATACCTCTTCCTTGGATTTAAGTCCGATGCTGTCGGTATATTCAAAATCAGGATAAACAAGAGCTGTAATAGAAAGGTCGTTGTCCTTTTGACGTCCAACAACAACGCACTCCTTGATGTGAGGAATTGCACCGAGATACTCTTCAATCTCTTCAGGGAAAACGTTTTTACCGTCTTGGAGAACGATAATATTCTTCTTTCTGCCCGTAATATAAAGGTAACCCTTCTTATCAACGTATCCATAGTCACCGGTATAGAACCAACCGTTGTCAGAAAGCACCTCTTTTGTTGCCTGCTCGTTATTATAGTAGCCAAGCATTACGTTGGGACCCTTAACAACGATTTCACCAAATTCATCGGAGGGGTTTTCTTTATCGATAAACACCTGCATTGATTCAACAATCTTACCGCATGACTTAGGATTATACACACCGAAAGGAACAACCGAAACAAGAGGGGCACATTCTGTGATACCGTATCCTTGAACGATTTCAACTCCTATCGCACGGAAGGTAGCAACAAGCTCGGGACGAAGTGCGGCACCACCGCAAACAAGCTTGTTAAGACGACCGCCAAATGCCTCCATAACCTTGCCGAAGAGCTTCTTTGAAAGGTCAATGTTAACTTTTTTAGCCGCTGTACTTGCCTTGATGGCAAAATTAAATGTTTTTTCAATTCCCTGCTTTCTTACGGTCTTCATAATATTGTTATAGAAAACCTCAACGTAAAGCGGAACTACCGCCATACCCGTAGGCTTATACTTCTTAAGATTCTTGGAAACGTGCTTGATAGAGTCATTGATGCAAATTTTGCATCCGTGGTCCATGGCACAGAAAATTCCGCAGGTTAACTCATAGGTGTGGTGAACGGGAAGAACAGAAAGAAGCACGTCATCCTCTGTAAATTTAGCAAGAGGTACTTTTGCACAATTGATAACCGTTGCAATATTCTTTTGTGAAAGCATAACTATCTTGCTTGTTCCCGTTGTACCCGATGTAAAGAGCATTATACTCATTCTTTCGGGATCCTGTCTTGGAATCTTTATATCAGTCAATGTATTACCTGTGTGTGCAATTTTTGATACACTTGTAAATCTTTCAAGCTCATAAACCTGCTCGCTCTTAAAATCAAACGAATAATCATTCAATTTAATGAAATGTGTAACACCTTCAAATTCATCTGCGTGCTCCTCAACAAAGCTCGCCCAACTGCTTGAATAAGCAAGGACCTCAACCTCTGCCATCTTTGCAAACATAACGAGTTGCTCTTTAGAAAGAGCCACGTCAATCGGTACAGCAACACCGCCCGAAGTGATGGTTGCAAGATAAGTTGCTATCCATTCAGGACAGTTTTCGCCAATGATTGCTACTCTTTTTTTCGCAAGTCCAAGATGAATAAATGCTCTTGTAATCGCGTTTGTATATTCATAAAATTCCTCGTAGGAAATTTCATAATCCGTTCTGTTTCTCTCAAAAGCAAACAATGGATGATCGCCGTATTTCTGTGCGGCAAGCTCAACGTTCTGATACAGTGAGCGAATCGGTATTGCTTTAAGTTCTTTTAGTTCCATAATAATCTCCTTTTAATTCTCGCCTTCTGCGAGCATTGAAATGTTCCTTGTAAGCGTTGCCAAGGTTTCATAAAACTTCTGCATATCTTCATCTGAAATACCGACTCTTGCCTGAGCCATATATTTGCCGATGTCCTCATCAATATCGGATACGATATGCTCGCTTTTTTCTGTGAGATAGTACTTTTTTCTGTAGCTGTTATCTTCACCTGCGGTCTTTGTTGCAACAAATCCGTCAGAAAGAAGCTCCTTAATTACTCTTGATATCAATGCCTTGTCCGTGTTGCTTATTTTAGCGAGCTCGGTAACTGTCATACCTCTTTCGCTGTGTTTAATTCGCAAAAGAC
>JAZNWX010000027.1:0-2603 GCA_045593575.1 Eubacteriales bacterium
TGCAGACAATAGGTCAATTAGCTAACCTCAGCACTGATATACTAAAGCACAAGCTCGGCAAAAACGGTATTATGCTGTGGAGCTATGCCAACGGACTTGACACCTCTCGCGTGGCTTACGAAACGTACTCAGCACCTGCTAAAAGCGTGGGGCACGGAATAACCTGCACCGAGGATCTGACAAGCATTGACGAGGCGCAGAAGGTCATTTTTGCACTCTCGCAGGATATAGGCGCAAAGCTTCGACAAATGGGACTTCGAGCAAAAGGAGTAAATCTTTTTGTTCGGGACAATTCACTTCACACGGTGGGATGGCAGACGCTCCTCAAAGCACCCACACAGGACGAGCTGACCGTTGCAAACGAGGCATTTGCAATTCTTATGTCAAATTATAGTTGGGAGAAGCCTGTGAGATCGCTGACCGTTACTGCCATAAATCTTGAAAACGCAGCGGACGAGCTTCAAATTTCATTTTTAGATACACCTGCAAACGAAAAAAGGGAACGTCTGACTCGAACGATAGATGAAATTCACGAGCTTTTCGGCAAGGACGCACTCGTTCCCGCACTGATACTCGACGAAAAAAAGATGCCCCACGGTGTTTGCGACGAGCTTATTATGCCCGGGTGGATGTATGTGTAAAATTTCAGGATGGATTAAGTTATAACTGATTATTATACCACAAAATAAATATGGCTTGAAAAATTTGGATAGGTTTAAAAGCTATCCGAATTTTTTCAACTTTTCTTTTGGATGTGCTACAATAGAGTTATCAACAAAAGAGAGGTGACTAAAATGACAAAAAAAGACAAAGCAGTAAGGACACTGATTGAGGGTGCAGAACAATTCGGTATTATTCAGATACTCGGTGTGACCTTCGGAAAGAGGGTGAGCCTGGCTGTTCCGTTCAGCCAAAGGTCATATGATATGAGTATTGACGAGATTGATTTTTCAGCCCGTGCCAACAATTCGCTAAAGCGAGGCTCCGTTTTTACTGTTGGACAAATTATTGAGATAATCAATGATGAGGACGGGTTAAAGCATATACGTAATCTTGGCACAAAGACTGAAAACGAGATAAAAACTCGCATCCTTGCTTTTGCATACGAAAAGCTGAGCAAAAACGAAAAAAAGATTTTCTTTTATGATTTAATTGAGAAAAACTGTAAATAAAAAGGTCGGGCTGAAATTTCAGCCCGATCTTTTTGATGCATATAATGTGCAAAGAATTTGAAAATGACCTTGAAAAACTCTTTAATGTATGATATAATGTTAAAGTTAATATGGATAAATATGGTCTGTAAAAGGAGATTTATATATGAAACTTGGTATAGTAGGACTTCCAAACGTTGGAAAGAGCACTTTATTTAACGCATTGACGAATGCGGGGGCGGAGTCAGCGAACTACCCCTTCTGCACAATTGAGCCAAACGTTGGTATCGTTGCGGTGCCCGATCACCGTCTTGACGTTCTGGCTCAGATGTACAATCCTGAAAAATTCACACCTGCGGTTATCGAATTTGTTGATATTGCAGGTCTTGTTAAGGGTGCGTCAAAGGGAGAAGGTCTTGGAAACAAGTTCCTTGACAATATTCGTCAGGTTGATGCAATTGTTCACGTTGTTCGCTGCTTTGAGGATGACAACATCATTCACGTTGACGGTAACATCAATCCCATTCGCGACCTTGAAACAATAAATCTTGAGCTTATCTTTTCCGATATGGAAATTCTTGAACGCCGCATTGACCGTGTGAAAAAGGCGATGAAGGGTGACAAGACGCTTGCGGCAACAGTCGAGCTTCTTGAAAGAATTCACGCAACTCTTGAGATGGGCAAATGTGCCCGCACAATGGAGCTTGACGCGGACGAGCTTGAGCTTCTCGGTGAAACACAGCTTCTTACAATGAAGCCCGTTATTTACGTTGCAAACGTTAGCGAGGATGAGGCAGATCACGAGCCGCTTGAAAATCCTCTATACTGCGAGCTTAAGGATTTTGCCGCTGCGGAGCATTCTGAAATTATAGCAATTTGTGCTCAGATCGAGGCGGAAATCAGCGAGCTTGATGCTGATGAAAAGAAGATGTTCCTTGAGGATATGGGTATTTCTGAAAGCGGACTTGACCGTCTTATCAAGGCAAGCTATTCGCTTCTCGGACTCATTTCCTATCTTACAGCGGGGCCAAAGGAGGTACGTGCCTGGACCATCACAAAGGGAATGAAGGCACCTCAGGCGGCGGGTAAGATTCACAGTGATTTTGAACGTGGATTTATCAGAGCAGAGGTTGTTGATTTTGACGTTTTGACAAAGCTTGGCTCAATGGCTGCGGTTAAGGACGCAGGACTCCTTCGCAGCGAGGGAAAGGAATACGTTGTCAAGGACGGAGACATTGTTCTTTTCAGATTCAATGTTTAATAAATAAATTGGGGTTTGTCGAGCAGTTTAGTCTCGCTCGTTGTCATTCTGGAGGGAACCCAGCCGAGATTCTATCGCTAAATCGCCACGTTTGTCATTCTGGAACGGAGTGATAGAATCTCGTGGCGATTTGCTCCAGAATGACACTTCGTGTCCGGCTGGGTGTGTGATAGAATCTCGAGCGATAATAT
>JAZNWX010000028.1:0-4777 GCA_045593575.1 Eubacteriales bacterium
AAAATAATCTTTATACAAAAATTTTATAAAATAATAAAAATATGAGCAACTATGTTTGACAAGTGAGAGTTTTTTTGATATAATCAAATAAACAAATTGAAAGGTAGTTACTATGGACAAGATTTTAGCAACCAAGGGCAAGCTCTTGGGAATAGATTTCGGTGATAAAAGAACGGGGCTTGCCGTTTCCGACCCGTCAAGAATTCTCGCGTCGGGTATAGGATATATTTCTCCCGGTGGTATTGTGAAGGTGGCAGACAAGATTGCACAGGTTTGCGGAGAGCAGAGAATTGTTGGAATTGTTCTCGGTCTTCCCGTGAATATGGACGGGTCCCAGGGTTTCAGAGCAGATAGAATCAAGGAGCTTGCTTCACTTCTTAACGAGCGAATGCCCGATATTCCCGTTGCGTTCTTTGATGAACGTCTTTCAACAATGGCGGCAACAAGATTTTTGAATGAAACAAACACTCGCGGTGCAAAAAGAAAGGGCGTTGTTGACACACTTTCGGCTCAGATCATTTTACAGAATGCACTTGACAAGCTGAAATATATGCAGGGTAACTGATTAACCCGTTTATTTTTTGAGAAAGGAGCGTGATTTTTATGTCCACAAAAGCGGAGCTGCTTGCAAAAGCAAACGGTCTGCCTCTTTGCCCGGGTGTGTATATTATGCGTGACCGTACCGACAAGATTATTTACGTCGGAAAAAGTGCAAAGCTGAAAAATCGCGTTTCTCAGTATTTTCAAAACGGGGAAAAGGATCTTAAAACCTCAAAAATGGTCGCCTCCGTATTTGAATTTGATTATATCCTTTGCGATACGGAGATAGAGGCACTTTCGCTTGAAAATTCTCTGATAAAGCAATATAATCCAAGATATAACATACGTCTGAAGGATTCAAAGTCATATCCATATATCAAGGTGACGAATGAGGAGTATCCCAGAATAGTATTTACAAGGACACGTCTTGCCGATAAGGCGAGATATTTCGGCCCGTACACGGGAGCTTCCGTGGTGTTTGGAATTATGTCACTTCTGAATAAAACTCTCGGAATACCCAACTGCAAGTTGAGATTTCCCAAGGACATCGGAAAGGGAAGACAATGTCTTTACTATCAGATGAAACAATGCTGCGGAGTTTGTATGGGACACGTGACAAAAGAGGAATACAACGGGATAATTGAGTGTGCAGTTGACATCTTAAAAGGTAACACAAGGGGGGCAATATCCTCACTTGAAAGGCAGATGTATGCTTATTCCGAGGCAGAGCAATATGAGGCAGCTATGAAGTGCCGCGACACTATACGCGCACTTGAAAAAATCAGAGAAAAGCAAAAGGTTGTTGATTCACCCGATGCAGAATATGACGTTATTGCACTTTATTCCGATGAGCTTTGCTCGTCGCTTGCTATTTACTCTGTAAGAGAGGGTGTTCTGAACGGAAAGAATGAGTATATTTTCGGTGCTGATAAAATACTTGATGCAGCGAACCTAACAGCCTTTTTAGTGGATTATTACGCACATTCGGATTCCATTCCCAAAAGGATAGTTCTTGACTCCTCAATGACTCTTGAAGAAGAGCTTCTGGCTGCATTTTTAAGTGAAAAATGCTCAAGGAGGGTTACCCTTTGGACACCGCAGAGGACCGAGATGAAAAAGCTTTGCGAAATGGTCTATAACAATGCCCGCGAAAAAGCACAGGCATACGTTAAGGAATATGAGAAGGATAATTCTATTCTTCTGCGATTGTTTGAATTGCTTGAGCTTGACAGCATCCCTCAAAGAATTGAGGCATACGATATCTCAAATATCGGTTCCGAGCATAAAACAGGAGGAATGGTAGTCTATATTGACGGAAAACCGAAAAAGAGCGATTACCGTTCGTTCAATATAAAAAGCGTTGAGGGAACCGATGACTATGCCTGTATGCGTGAAACCCTGAGCCGCCGACTTTCGCATCTGAGCGATATGCAGGGCTCAATGGGTGAATACCCCGACCTTATTTTGCTTGACGGCGGTAAGACTCACGTTTCGGCGGTTAAGGAAGTGCTTGATGAAATGGGTATTGATATTCCCGTTTTTGGAATGGTTAAGGACGATTATCACAAAACTCGTGCCTTGTGTACAGAAAGCGAGGAGATCAGTATTGCACGTGAGCAGGCGGTTTACGGACTGATTTTCAGAATTCAGGAAGAGGTGCACCGATATACTGTGTCAAAAATGAGTAATGCCAAGGCAAAGACGGTTAAAAAATCTTCCCTTGAAAAAATAAAGGGAATTGGCTCATCCAAGGCAAAGTCACTTCTTGCACATTTTGCCGGTATTGGTGCTATAAAAAATGCGACCTTTGACGAGCTTTGCTCGGTTAAAGGTATAACTAAAAAGGATGCTCAAAGCATTATCGATTATTATCATAACGGAGTATGATTTTTTATGAGGATTATAACAGGAAAAGCAAAAGGAACAAAGCTTTTGACTCTTGAAGGAAATGACACACGTCCGACAAGTGAGAGATCAAAGGAAGCCATATTTTCAATGCTTCAATTTGATATTGAGGGCAGGGTTGTGCTTGATCTTTTTGCGGGCTCCGGTCAGATGGGGCTGGAGGCACTCAGCCGTGGTGCGGCACGTGCTTACCTTGTTGACAGAGGCAGGGGAGCTTATGAAATTATCAAAAAAAATATAGAAAAAAGCCATCTTTCTGATGGCTGTGTGGCTCTGTGTGAGGATTCGTTATCCTTTTTGAAAAAGCAGAGTGGGGGAGAGAAGTTTGACATTGTATTTCTTGATCCGCCCTATGCCACAAATCTTATAAATGATGCACTTGATTTACTGTTTGAGGGAAACTTGATTAAAGAAACGTCATATATCATTTGTGAAAGTGACAGATTTGACGTTTTGAATGAAAGTAATCTTAACAGATACGTAATTACAAAGACTATGAAGCACGGTATTGCACATATATTCGTGCTGAAAACGAGGAATTGATATGAGAATTGCAGTTATACCCGGCAGCTTTGATCCAATGACAACAGGGCATATAAACATAATAGAACGGGCAGCAGAACTTTTCGACAAGGTATTTGTTGCGGTAATGATAAACAATACAAAAACGTATATGTTTACGCATGAACAAAGAACGGAGATTGCCAGACTCTCACTAAAGCATCTTTCAAATGTCGAAGTGATATTTGATGACGGTATGCTCTGGGAGCTTGCACTGCGTCTTGATGCCTGTGCAATTGTGAAGGGAATTCGCGACTATAAGGATTATCAATATGAATTTGAAATGGCACAGTATAATTATAAAATGAATCCAAGGGCACAAACGGTATTTCTGCCCTGCGAAGAGGGAGCAAGAGAGATAAGCTCGACTGCTGTACGCGAACGTCTTGAAAGAGGCATTGATATTACTGATATCGTATCTGAAAATGCTATTGATTATATATACGGATTAGAATAAAAAACTCCACCCGAACGGGTGGAGTTTTTGTATGCTTTTATTTTTCCTGACCGATGAGATAACCGACGTAAAGATTTGCCGTACCTGAATCAGAGCTTGCTGCTGTGCCTGCTGCACTTATGCTTCCTGTGTTGGAGCAGTTCGTGAGAGTTGCAACTGCGAATTTTTCGCCTGCAATACCGCCTACACGGGCAGAGCTTGCGATAACGGTTCCGTGGTTCTCACAGTTGATGTACGTTACGTTCTGCCAAGAGCCACCAACGATACCGCCAACAAGCTCTCTCGCCTGAACGGTTCCGTAATTTTTGCAGTTCTTAATCGTTACGTCTGCTGCTGCTATGTATCCGATGATACCGCCAATCTGATTGTTGCCGCCGCTGATATTTACATAGGATATAACGTTTTCAATCACAGCGCCCGCTGATGCCATACTTGCAAGGGATCCGGCACGTCCCTTTTCCATTGTTATTGTTCCGCGGAGTGTCAGATCGTGTACGTGTCCACCCACCGCACTGAACAAGCCCTTTGCCCAAGTGTCGCCGGTATAGTTACCCACGAAGGTGATGGTTTTGCCGTTTCCGTCAAAGTTTGCGTTGAAGCTGTTTGCTTCGCTTACCCATCCTTCATCGGCTGACGAACAAATGGGAACCCAGTTTTCTGCGCTCAAATCAATGTCTGCTGTCAGTTTGAAATAAGTATTTTTGTCGGTAAAACTCTTTCCTTTTGTGAAGTCGGAAAGCGCCCACATATCTTCAGCATCTTGAATTAAATAGGGGTTTTGTTCAGTTCCTTCACCCTCAAATAATGAGGAGAGATCTGTTGGTGTGGCGGGATACTTTGATTTTGTTATTTCAAAGGGATTTGCAATAGCATTTGCAACGCTTTCTTTACAAATCTCAATTTCTTTTCCTGTTAAAGTATAATTAAATCCACTATCGGTGGGTTTCCAGGTCATATTTGTCATATCTCTACCTGTAAGTACGCTTACAAGATTCATAGAGGCGATATATCTGCCTGCACCGTGGCTCAAGTGATTGTGCTGATCGCGGCTGAAAGTGTCGCCGATGGTAGAGGTTCTGGCATTTTGGATAGCAGTACCGTTAGGAATGATGGCAACAAAATTCTTGTTCACAACAAAGTTTTTCATACAAGTAACAATTGCATTATACATAGTCATTTGGTCAAAATTATATTTTGAAAAATGAGATGCTGTTGTGCCTTGCTGATATGCCCAAGTTTGATGCCATACGAATTTAACGTTAGGGTTGGCATTGGGGTTGTTAACCTCATCGGTGGCAATATCATAAACGTAGT
>JAZNWX010000029.1:0-1803 GCA_045593575.1 Eubacteriales bacterium
GAGGTGTCACGGCTTGCCGTGACGGAGGGATTGTAATCTTAACAAAAACAACAATCCCCCACCGCTAACGCGGAGCCCCCTTTACACAAAGGGGCCTTTATTTACTTTGCTTATACATACCGATAAATCAAAATTTGAAACAAACTCTGCATAATCATTCTTTTATTAAAATTGTTGACAACTGATAAGGATTGTGCTATAATTCAAAATTGGAAAAAGCGAAAGGGGATAAAACCTATGATTTTGGCTATAGATATTGGAAATACAAGCATCGCTCTCGGTGGATTTGAAGGTGAAAACCTTAAATTTGTGGTTCGTTTGTCAACCGATATTACAAAAACCGAGGATGAATATGCAAGCAAAATTATGAATATTCTTGCCCTTTATAACGTAACAAAAGAAAACGTTGACGGTGCAATCATTTCAAGTGTTGTGCCCCCGCTCAACTCCATTATGAAAAGTGCACTTCGCCTTGTGTATGGCGTGGATGCACTTATGGTGTGCCCCGGAATAAAGACGGGAATCGGTATTCTTTGCGATTCTCCCTCGTCTGTTGGAGCTGACCTTATCTGCTCCTGTGTGGCTGCTAATACTTTGTATTCGGCTCCCGCCTTGATAATTGATATTGGAACCGCCACGAAGATGATTGTAACAAACAAGAACGGTGCGTTTATAGGTGTTTCTATCATACCCGGAGTTATGATGGGACTCAAGGCACTTTCAAACGGAACTGCACAGCTTCCACAGGTGGGGCTTGAAGCTCCTGCAACCGTTATTGGAAAAAACACGGTCGATTGTATGAAATCGGGTATTGTTTTCGGTCACGCAAGTATGATTGACGGTATGATTGACAGAATCAATGCCGAGGTGGGCGAAAAATTACCTGTTATTGTTACGGGTGGATATGCTTCTGCGGTTGCAACGCATTGTAACCACGAAATGATTTTCGATGAATATCTTGTTCTCAAGGGACTTAACTTTATATATCAAAAAAACAAATAACAGATTCGTTAAAAGCTTCATTTGAAGTTTAAATAAAATTTTTAGCGTTGTATCGCGAAAGCGAACGACAGCAAGGAGGATTTTTATGCAAATAAAAGCAAAAAAACGAATGTCAACCGAGACCTTAGTGCTCGCTGCAATGATGACAGCACTTGTTGTTATTTTGCAGTTTTTGGGTACTTTTGTTCGCCTTGGCCCATTCCAGTGCAGCTTGGTTCTTATGCCAATCGTACTTGGTGCGGCTATGTGTGGCAAGGGTGTGAGTGCGTGGCTTGGATTTGTATTCGGAATGGTTGTGCTTCTTAACGGTGATGCTGCTCCATTTCTCACTGTTAATGCCGCAGGAACAATTATTACGGTTCTTGCAAAGGGCACACTTTGCGGTCTATATGCCGGTGTTGTTTACGAAGCATTGAAGGAAAAGAACATCTATCTTGCAGTTTTTTCTGCCGCAGTAATTTGTCCGATAGTTAATACTACGGTATTCATTGGCGGATGTTATTTGTTCTTCTTTGACACGTTAAAGGAATGGGCAGGGGGAGGAAACGTAACGGAGTATATTACGTTTGCTCTTGTTGGAGCCAACTTCCTGTTTGAGCTTATCACAAACATTGTGCTTGCTCCTGCAATACTCAGAATTCTTAATTTAAAAAAGAAGAGAATCAGATAAGAATAACCCGCGAGGAATCCTCGCGGGTTTTGTGATAAATTGGGGTTTATAGGGTAGTTAGAAAAATCAGTAAGCCTCCCTTGTGTAAAGGGAGGTGTCACGGCTTGCCGTGACGGAGGGATTGTAATCTT
>JAZNWX010000030.1:0-3144 GCA_045593575.1 Eubacteriales bacterium
TGGAAGGAAACTCGCGTAGCAATTCTTTGCGGTGCCGTACTTTCGGTTTGCAACTTCGTTAAAATTATTTTGGTTGACAATCTTCTTTTTAACAACAATGTGTCAATCGAGGCAAATTTTGTTGTATCGTTAACTCTTATAGCAACCGTTGTAGTGGCTAAAATTGTTGGCTGTGCTCTTCCCGTTGCTGCTAAAAAAATCGGTCTTGACCCTGCCGTTATGGCAAGTCCGTTTATCACAACCATTGTTGATGCAGTTTCACTTTTGATTTATTTTGCAATTGCAACTATTATTCTTCTATAAAAATAAGGGCTGAGTTTCAGCCCTTATTTTTATACGTACATTTTATATTTGAGTCTTAAATTGTCAGCAATCATAGCAATAAATTCGGAGTTTGTCGGCTTTCCTCTGGTGTTTTGAATAGTATATCCAAAATAGGAATTCAACACCTCAACATCTCCTCTGTCCCAAGCAACCTCTATCGCGTGGCGGATTGCTCTCTCAACGCGACTCGTTGTTGTGTGGTATTTCTTTGCTACCGTGGGATACAGAACCTTAGTTACAGAATTTATTATATCAGAGTCATTTACAGTAAGAATGATGGCGGTTCTTAAATATGCATATCCCTTTATGTGTGCCGGCACTCCAATTTGATGAATAATCTTGGTTACCTGTGACTCAAGATCGTTAGCTGGCGTATCATCCGCAGAGGATGAAAGCATATCCAAATCATTTGGTAATAAATTCTCTATATGATATATCAGGCTCTCGGTATTTACGGGCTTTATCATACACATAGAAGCCCCTGCATTATTCGCCTCAAGCAGCATATTATGATTACTCACTATGGACATAACTATAAACACAGGAGCATCCTCTCCAAGATCCCTCTTGACCTGACGTATTACTCCAATCCCGTCGAGCTTTGACAGCAGTACATCAATAAGAACTACGTCAGGTAAAACCGTGCTTATCATTGTCAATGCCTCTTCTCCGTTAACTGCTTCATAAATATTAACATATCCCTGTGCCTTCAATTCATCACGCAATGCTATTCTTGCTGCATTATTTTCATCTGCTATTAGTATTTTTGTGTTATTCATTTCTTTTCTCCTTTTAATTGGTAATTTCTGACATTAATATTCTACCATATTTTACCAATTATTGCAATATAAAAGAAAAACAAATTTTAACCAAAATTTATTGGTAATTTTTGGTAATTTTTTACATTTTTTGTTTTCTGAAAAAATCCTGCTTATTGCTAAGCAGGATTTTCTTTATTAATTATATGTTTGGGATTCTTCTCTTTTATATGTCTGTATATTTCCTCTGTGGCAAGTGCAATTTTAGTTACAGAGTATTCTTTACTGTGCGGAAATATATAAAAGAAGTCCTTCAGCACGGTATGATGAGGTGATTTTAATATTATTCTCCTTCTGCCAAGCAAAATCATCATATTTTAACGCTTCGGAAATTTTCGAATTTATTTCTTCAACGCTCGCTCTCATTTCAATTGTAAAGTATTTTTTATATGCAAATAAGAAAAGGACGCCTGAGCGTCCTTTTCTTATTTAAGGTATTAAGGTTTCTTTATACTTATATTAAGAGCAAGTCCCGATATAGCAAGTACAAGTAAAAGAATGAACGGAGCTGTGTATCCTCCGCTTGCCTGTTGCAAGCTTGAGCAGGCAGTTGCGATAAACGAAGCTGCCATAAGATTGAAATTAACTACTCCAAGATTGGATGCAAAATGCTTTTGACCGTAAAAAGCGGATGTGAATGCGGATGCAACCGTAGGGGAAGCACCGTATGACATTCCCGTAAGGCAAAGACCAACTATGCAAAGCGGAAGCGAATGAATTCCAACTGCCAAAAGTGTCATTCCTGCTGCAAAGATTGTAAGTACGTTTGCAGCAAGCATTGTAAATCTGCGTCCCATTTTATCAAAAACAATACCCGTGATGATTCTGCCAAGTCCGTTAAAAATAGCAAGAACACCTACAAGCGTTGTTGCCAGAGCAGCCTCTGCTCCTACTGAGAGTGCAAGGTCACGTGCAAAGCTGATAACGGCACTTCCTACTGCAGTGTTGAAAACAAGGAACAAAAATGCTCTCCAGAATGTGAATCTCTTAATCATTTCACCGGATGTATAGTCACGAGATTCAAAACTCTCTTCCCTCTTGCGGGCTGTTACCTTCGGTGCAGGGAGTGTAATACTTGCATCGGGCTTTTCAATAAACAAAGCAGAAAGAGATATTACAAGTGCTATCGCAGTTCCTATTATAATATACGTAAATCTCCATCCAATAGATGATGTGAACAAAGCATCAGCTATATTACCGAGAATGAGTGAGCTGGCTCCGAATCCCATCATAAGTGCACCCGATGACAAACCGCGTCTATCAGGAAACCACGCATTAACAGTCGAAATTATGATGATATATGCCATTCCTATGCCAAGTCCTGCTAAGAAAGCATAGGTTATAAACAATAAAAATGATGTTGTTGCGTTAAGTAAGCTCGTCATAACGAAGCCAAGACCGGCAAGTACGCCCGAAAGCACTATCATCGGTTTTGTTCCGTAACGCTTAACAAGTATGCTTGAGATAAGCCCCCCTATGCAGAAAAAGCACATGGTAAGTGTGAAGTTTAAGGCAAGCATTGATTGATCGTATGCAAGCTCCTGAGCAAAAGGAACCTTAAGAATCGACCAAGCATATAAAATGCCCGCGAAAAGCATTGTGAAAACACCAACGATAAGCATACGTGAACGGTTTTCAACAGTATTCTTAATTCTCATATGTTATCTCCTTTATTATGTAAGATACGATATTATATCATATATTTCTGACTTTGTAAAGGGGGAGAAATTGGAATCTTCAAAAAGCCATTACAAACAAAAAATCCGAAAGCATAGCTTTTGGATTTTTGTGAGTAATCAAAAATTTTGATACAATTTTCGGGTGGGTGCGAATTTTAGAGTTATGGGTACATTTTTGTAATGAGGTTTGCACCTATATTAGTTCGACAAATTGGAATTTTAATAATCTAACATTATAAACCTAATGTTACACCAACGATCATCAAAATGGTCAGTATTGCCGAAAATGAAATTCCTAAAATCGTTAGTCCTATTTGAATTTT
>JAZNWX010000031.1:0-5910 GCA_045593575.1 Eubacteriales bacterium
CACATTCTTTCGGATATTGAGGATATTCATATTCATCAGTTTACCGACAAGGACGTTGTCCGTCATAAGCTGGTGCAAAAGATTATCCTTGCTTACGATAAATTTGAGAAAAAAGCTCAGGAAAATGCAGAAAAACGCAGAAACGAGCAGAAAACTTTTAAGAAGAGGTAAAAAATGAAGCTTAAGATTTATTTTGAAAACGATCAGACAAAGCATTCGATCCACTACAAATTGCAGATGCTTATCAGAAGAACTATACTTGAAACTCTCGATTATGAGGGTATGGAAAATGACGTAGAGGTCAGCGTTACCTTTGTTGATGACGAGGGAATCCGCACACTTAACAAGAAGTTCAGAAATATGGACAAGCCAACCGACGTGCTTTCTTTCCCCTTGCTTGACTATGAGGGTGAGAGCGAAGAGCCCTTTTTTGACGAGCTTTGCCACAATCTTGGCGACATAGTTATCTCGCTTGAACGTGCGATAGCGCAGGCAAACGAATTTGGACACAGCTTTGAGAGGGAAGTGGCATTTTTAACTGCTCACTCAATGCTCCATCTTCTCGGCTATGACCACGAGCTCTCTGAAGAAGATGATGCAGATATGAGAAAACGTCAAAACGATATTATGGACAGACTTGGTTTGTCAGTTAAATGAGGTAAAAATGAAAAGAACAGGGTTTATTGCAATAGTAGGTCGCCCAAACGTGGGCAAATCGACCTTGATGAACAGAATTCTTGGCGAAAAGGTGGCTATCGTATCTTCAAAGCCCCAGACGACAAGAAACAGAATTATCGGTATTCATACTGTTGGAGAGGATCAGTACGTTTTTCTTGACACACCCGGTATTCATCAGCCAAAAAACTCTCTTGGCGATTTTATGGTAAAGGCAGCTAATGATTCAATGCACGACTCTGATGCAGTTGTGCTTGTTGTTGACGCGGGAAAGGAAATCACTAAGGTTGAAGAAAACGTTATGGAATATATAAAAAAGAGTGGTGTTCCCGCAATTTTGGCACTTAACAAGGTTGACCTTTATACAAGAGATGTAATAGCACAGACGATTACTGCCTACGCATCAAAATGTGATTTTGATGCATTTGTGCCGATTTGTGCAAAGAAGGGTGAACAGGTTGATGCTCTTCTTGAGGAATTGTCCAAATTCCTAAGTGAGAGCGAATGGTTTTTCCCCGACGACATCGTAACTGACCAGCCCATTCGTCAGATGGCTGCAGAAATAATCAGAGAAAAGATACTTAGAACTCTGAATAAGGAAATACCTCACGGTGTTGCAGTTGTTATTGAAGAATTCCGCGATGAGCCGACGATGGTTACTATTCGTGCAGAGATATTCTGCGAAAAGGCATCCCATAAGGGAATTATTGTCGGCAAGGGCGGTAAGGAGCTTAAAATGGTTGGCTCCTATGCCCGCGAGGACCTTGAAAAACTCCTTGGCAAAAAGGTTTACTTAAACCTTTGGGTAAAGGTTAAAGAAAACTGGCGCGAAAGCGCAAAAACAGTTGGTAACTTCGGTTATCACGATGAGGAGTAACACACTTTGTTAGCGGTTGCTTTTAGCTATTGTTTTGTCCACTTTTTTAAAAGTGGCGCTCCACGCGTAGTGGCGCTCGCCGCGGAGGCGAAACGGCATTTCTTTTGTTAGCTTTTCTTTGTGCCTCTTGTGGCAAAGAAAAGCGGCTAAGGGGTTTTGGTGTTAAAAGTTAGTAAGAATTGAGGAATTAGGTATGTTTAATTTTTTTGTATCTAAAACAGACAAAATAATAGAAGAAGTAATGGACAAGGCATATAATCCCGATTTAAAACATGATGATATTAGTCAATTAAATGATGTAGAAAAGGTTATATTCATAGTCAATGTATTTAATATGGAAGTGTTAAATGGCGGTGTTTGTCAGTTTTTCTCCAATTCGTCGGGGGAATATGCCCCGTTTATAAGTGAATGCTTGGAGAAAATAGGATCTATCGAAAATAAAAAGCTCTTTGATAATTTTGTAAAAGAAAATAACATTGATTTGCATAATTTATCTGTATTTAAAGCATCGGATATTCCCGACTATTCAAATCGAGTTTGCAAGCTATATGATTATGAAAAATTTGATGCTAATTATGTAGAAACCGACGATGAATTAGCCAAGTATATTAAGAAGCACTACAAATAAGTAATTTGATGTGAGTTAAACTACAAAGGTATCTATAAGAATTCTATGATTAAAAGCTTTTTGGTTCTTTTTCTCGAAAAAGAACAATCTTAACTTTGTAACTTACGAAAGGAAGGTGATAAAATGCTTAGTACAGTTGACGGTCTTGTTTTGCGTTCACAAAATTACGGCGAGAACGACAAGATTGTAACGATTCTGACCGCAGAGGGCAAGCAGGTTATTCTTGCAAAGGGTGCACGCTCCATGAAAAGCAAGATAAAAAATATCACCGAGCCATTTGTGTACGCAAATTTTGAATTAAATCAAAAGGGAGGGGCGATCCCGTGGATAAAAGGGGGATCGAGCACCGAGATATTTTACAGACTCCGTGAGGACGTTGAAAAGCTCTTCCTTGCAACCTATATATGCGATATAGCCAACGAACTTTCGGGCGAGAGGGCGGACGGCTCCGATATGCTGAGACTTACACTTAACACTCTCTATGCGATAATGAAGGATTTAAGACCACTGTCGCAGATAAAGGCGGTTTTTGAGATACGTGCGGCAGCGATCTCGGGCTACTGCCCAAATCTTGACTACTGTGAAAGGTGCGAGAGTGAGGATTGTGAAAACACCTATTTTGACATTATGAACGGAGCACTTATTTGCTCTGATTGCCTTAGTAAGCGAGGCGAAATAATCAAAAGAAATCTCTCGCTTACCTATGATGACATAAGGGAGAGAAACGTACTCATTCCCCTGACCCCTGCATCACGCACAGCAATCAGATTTTCGATCGGTGCGTCAAGCGAAAAGATTTTTTCTTTCAATTTGAGCGAGGTAGAGGATCTGAAAACCTTTTCTAAGGCGTGTGAGGAATATCTTCTTCACCATCTTGGGCACGGTTTTGATTCACTCGATTTGTATTATTCAATTTTAAATTAAAAGGTATTATGAAATATTCAGAAAATTTATTTTCAACACTTGAATTTGATAAGATAAAGGCACTTCTTTCCGAATGTGCTATGACAGAGGGTGCACAAAGCAGGGCTCTTATGCTTGAGCCCACGAATGACCCCGTTGTCATCGTCAGAAGGCAGAACAGAACGACCGATGCGTGCCGCCTGGCAAACGCAAAGGGAATGCCCACTTTTATCAATATACGTGACGTTTCTGCCTCCTGTGAGAGAGCAGAAAAGGGTGCAATTCTTTCAATGAGAGAGCTTCTTGATATAGCGGCAGTTTTGCGTTCGTCAAGAATGCTTATTGATTACATCAACGGAAACAAACTCTTTGACACCTGTCTTGACGAAATTTTTGACCGTCTTATTCCCGACAGAAAGCTTGAGGAGAGAATATTGCGTTCGATCATTTCCGAGGATATGATGGCGGACGAGGCAAGTCCCGCACTTGCCGAGATAAGACGAAAGATACGTCACGAAAACAATAGAATCAAAGATATTTTGCAGCAATATATGAGTGTGGGATCACATTCAAAATATCTTCAGGAGAATATTGTTACAATGCGTAACGGACGTTACGTTGTGCCCGTTAAAGCGGAGTGCAAAAATGAGATAAAGGGTCTTTTGCACGATACATCAGCTTCGGGTGCTACAATGTTCATTGAGCCCTCATCGGTAGTGGAGGCGAACAACGAGCTTCGTATGCTTCAAAGCCGTGAAGAACACGAAATAGAGAGAATTTTAGCAGAGCTTTCTGCTCTTGTAAGTGATGCTTCAAGGGCGATATGGCTCGATTATCAGAACATATCAGAAATATCATTCTATTTTGCGTGTGCAACTCTTTCGCAGAGAATGAACGGCGTTTCACCAAGCATCTCGCGTGGAAGAACCGTAAATTTTAAGCGGGCAAGACATCCGCTTATTGACAGGGATAAAGTTGTGCCCGTGGATCTCAGAATTGATGATGGAAACGATACGCTTATCATAACCGGTCCAAACACAGGCGGTAAGACGGTTACTCTTAAAACGCTTGGACTCTTCGCTCTGATGGCACAATCGGGGTTGCACATACCCTGTGACGAGGGCAGTGAGATATGCATTTTTGACAATATTTTTGCCGATATCGGTGACCAGCAGAGCATTGAGCAATCGCTCTCAACCTTCTCATCCCATATGGTGAGCATAGTAAAAATGCTTGACGGGATCACAAACGAGAGCTTGGTTCTTTTTGACGAGCTTTGTGCAGGAACTGATCCCGTTGAGGGTGCGGCTCTTGCACACTCAATAATTGAGGCGGTCAGGGAAAAGGGAGCTATGTGTATGGCAACCACCCACTATGCGGAGCTTAAGGCATACGCACTTCAGACAAAGGGTGTTTGCAACGCATCGTGCGAATTTGACGTGGCAACGCTGAAGCCCACCTATAAGCTCATAATCGGCACACCGGGTAAATCCAATGCGTTTGCGATTTCCTCAAAGCTCGGACTTGACGAAAAAATTGTTGATAGAGCAAAAACCTTCCTTGGAAACGATGACAGAAATTTTGAAACCGTCATTGAAAAGCTCGAGCAGAGCAGAATACAGATGGAAAACGAGAGAATAAAAACAGAGGAGCTTCGTGTGGAATACGAACGCTTTAAGGCAGACAACGAAAAGCTCCTTTCCCGCAAGCTCGCAGAAGCTGAGCGAGAGCTTGAGCATGCAAGGGAGAAGGCAAATGCTATGGTACAGAGTGCCAAGGCATCAAGTGATTATATTCTCTCTGAAATGGACAAGCTCAGAAAGCAAAGGGACAGCGAAAAGCTTGGTGATGCAGTTGACGAGGCGAGAAGAAAAATGAGGGATTATCTTCGTGAGAACGAGGATAAGTACAACCCTGTTGAAGAAAAGGTCGATAAGGAATACGTGCTTCCTCGCCCGCTTAAAATCGGTGACGAGGTATATATCGTTAATATCGACAAAACAGGTTTTGTGGTTGACAATCCTGACAAGAACGGAAACGTGACTGTTCAGGCGGGAATTATCAAAACCAAGACAAAGGTTAAAAATCTTAAGCTGATAGAAAATAAGGCATCGTTTATTGACAAATCCGGCAAAAAGACAAAAGCAGGTGAATATAAGGCAACCGTCAGTCGCGATTGCAAGGATGAAATCGACCTTCGCGGTATGATGGGTGACGAGGCCTGGCTCAAGGTTGATAAGTATTTTGACGAGGCGATACTTGTTGGCTACCACACTGTTCGACTTATTCACGGAAAGGGAACAGGGGCACTTAAAAAAGCACTTTGGGAGCATTTGCGTCGTGACAGCCGTATAAAAACCTTCCGTATAGGACAGTACGGTGAGGGTGATGGCGGTGTTACCGTTGTTGAACTTAAATAAATTGTGCGAAATGCTACAAAAAAAAGATAAAAATAGCAGAAAAACTTTAAAAAATCATATTGTCAAATTATTTGCTTTTATGCTATAATAAGTTATAATTTCATACTTTTGGGGGAATGTCATTATGAAAAAGGAACTTTACGGTGAATTGAGAGTAATTGGTATGAAGGGCTGCGAGGAGTTCGTTTCGCAGGTTGACTACTATCTCAAGGATTGGAGAAAGAATCAGCCCGATGAAACTTACGTCGTTGACCACGAATGCCCACGTTTTGGAACAGGTGAAGCAAAGTGCGTTATCCATCAGACACTTCGCGGTGATGACGTTTATATTATCCCCGACTGCTTCAATTACAGTGTTACTTACGATATGTACGGAATGAGGGTGCCTATGAGCCCCGACGACCACT
>JAZNWX010000032.1:0-4894 GCA_045593575.1 Eubacteriales bacterium
CAATCGGTTATCTCATAGTCAAAGTGTCCACAGCAAGCGGTGCCATTCCTATCGAAAATGCCTCCGTTATCGTTCAGGGCAAGGACGAAAATAATCAGGACGTACTTTTATCATTTCTGACCGACAGGGACGGTCTTACTCCACGCATTATGCTCCCTGCTCCACCCAAGGAGCTTAGCGAAGCTCCCTCTCCGTCATCAAAGCCCTATTCCGTGTACAATATCGACGTTTTCAAGGATGAATACTACCCACAGCACTACAACGGAGTGCCTATTTTTCAAAACGTTACAGCCATACAAAATGCCCGTATCGTTCCAATATCCGAGCCCGATTCAGCAAATCCCTATACAATTCAGGGTGAGATATTTGACGAATATGAAAATCCATATCTTTAGAGAAGGAGATTTTTTATGCCCGAGCTTCCAATAATACCCGAATACATAACCGTACATCTCGGTTCACCCGATTCGCCCGCGGCTAATATCACTCTGCCATTTAACGAATATATCGCTAATGTCGCTTCAAGCGAAATATACCCAACCTGGCCCGAAAATGCTGTGCGAGCGAATATCTATGCCCAGATATCCTTTGCTCTCAATCGCGTTTATACGGAATTTTACCGTTCCCGCGGTTACGATTTCGACATCACCAACTCAACAACCTTTGATCAAAGCTTCATAAACGGTCGTAACGTATACGAAAACGTGCAACGAATAGTTGACGAAATTTTCAATTCATACGTCCGCAGGCGAGGAAACATCGAGCCGCTTTTCGCCGCTTATTGCGACGGAATTGAGGTCGTTTGCAACGGTCTTTCACAGTGGGGCAGTGTCACTCTTGCGGAGGATGGCTATACACCCTATGAGATACTGCAATACTACTACGGTAACGATATTGATATAATATCGGACGTGAACGTTGACGGACTTTCTCCCACCTCGCCAACTTTTCCGCTTTCCGTGGGTTCCTCGGGCGATAAGGTTCGCATACTTCAGCTACGACTCAACAGAATATCCGATAACTACCCGTCAATCCCCAAAATCGCCACCGTTGACGGTGTTTTCGCCGAGGACACGGAGGCAGCTGTCACCCGTTTTCAAGAAATATTTGGACTTTCTCCCGACGGAATAGTCGGAAATTCCACCTGGTATTCGGTCAATCGGATATACAACGCAGTCAAGCGACTGAATGAGCTTGACAGCGAGGGCATTCGTCTTGAAGAGGTTACAAAGCAGTATCCGGGTGTGCTGTCCCTTGGCTCGCTTGGACTCGGAGTCAGCAATTTACAGTATTTTTTGTTATATCTCTCGCGTTTTTATTCAAGCATAACTCCGCTTATTATTGATGGCATATTCGGCAACGAAACGCGTCAATCGGTGATCTCCGCACAAAACACCTTCGGGCTTACCGAGGACGGAGTAGTTGGCGAATCCACCTGGAATGCCATCTACAATGCCTACAGAGGAATAGTTGACACCATTCCCCTGAACTACGTTGAGGGCAATATTCTGCCATTCCCGGGAGTTTTGCTTCGAATCGGCTCGGACAATGATTCCGTGCTTCTTCTTCAACAATATATCAACGTGATCGCAGAGGTCTATCCCGAGGTGAACTCAGTTGATCTGACAGGATATTTCGGCACGCAAACCGACCGTGCGGTAAAAGCAATTCAATCCCTCTCATCACTTGAGCCAAACGGAATTGTGGGGGCTGTTACCTGGGATGCGGTAACCTCCCTTTACACCGACATTATCAACGGCTCCCGTTTGAATGACGGGCAGTATCCCGGCTTTGAAATTGGAGGTTAATATGTCAAGAATTTTCACCGAACGCGATGCAATAAGAAATCTGCAGACTTATCTGCGTGCACAAAGAACAGCCGACAGCACGTTCCCGACGGTTCCGATTGACGGAATCTTCGATACACAGACCAAAAATGCTCTGATTGAGTTTCAATTAAGAAACAACCTTTCACCAACGGGAATTGCCGACCGCACGACCTGGGATCTGCTCTATAATGAATATCTTGACATTTTGCAAAAGAACTCACTGCCTGCGGCAATTATTCCCTTTCCGTCTTATCCGAGGGATTACACAATAAAAAAGGGAGAGGTCAGCTTTCTTGTAGCCACGTTGCAATATATGCTGAATGAAATCGGTATCATTTATAACGTATTCGAGCCACTTGAAATCAGCGGTGAATATGATGCAGAAACCGAAAAAACCGTTGCGGATTTTCAGCTCAGAAACGGGCTCTCACCCACGGGAGAGGTCGACAGGCAAACCTGGGGACTTATTGCACGCATATATAATTTGTCCCTGCATTACATCGAGCAAAACTAATAATTCAAATCTCAATAATACGAGTAACCGTTCAAAAAGCAGTCAAGAATATAGGTAAATATCGTATCGGGGTAATATATGGAAAACAAATTTACACAAAAGGCACAGCGTGCCTTTACCTTGGCTTTAGGTTATGCTCAGGAATTCGGTCATACCTATATAGGAAGCGAGCACCTTCTTCTTGGACTCCTTGAGGAAAGAGATAGTGTTGCCGCAAGAATGCTCTTAAAACGCGGAATAATTCACAGCAAAATTAAAACGGATATAATGTCTGTTACGGTTATGGGACAGGAAAAAACCTCACTTTCAATCACAGATATGACTCCCCGTGTGCGAAAAATCATTGAAAACGCATATAAGCTGAGTGACAAGAATAAACAGAATATGGTCGGCAGCGAGCATATTCTCTATTCTCTTCTTAGCGAGAATGACTGTATTGCAGTTCGTGTGCTGGAGCAAAACGGACTCTATGTTCACGAAATGCAAAGCGATATTTTAACCTTTATTCAGTTATCGCAAAAGCCCGCCAAGGCAAACGAGAGCAAACGAAAGGACGAAAAGCCAAGCTCACTTGAGAGCTTTTCTAAAAATCTTGTCAATATGGCAAAAGAAGACAAAATCGATCCCACTCTCTGTCGCGAAAAAGAAACTGAAAGAATGATACAGATTCTCTCTCGCAGAACGAAAAACAATCCCTGTCTTATCGGTGAGCCCGGAGTTGGCAAAACCGCCGTTGTTGAAGGACTTGCAGAACGGATTGCCAACGGCAGCGTTCCTCCAATGTTGAAGGATAAAACAATATTTGCACTTGATATTCCATCTCTTATTGCGGGTGCGAAATACCGTGGCGAATTTGAGGACAGGATGAAGGGCGTTATGAAGGAGTGTGCAAGCAACCCCAATATAATCCTTTTCATAGATGAAATTCACACGATCATCGGTGCCGGTAGTGCAGAGGGGGCAATTGATGCCGCAAATATTCTTAAGCCCGCACTTGCAAGAGGTGAGATTCAGGTCATTGGGGCTACTACTCTGAGCGAATACAGAAAGCATATCGAAAGGGATTCCGCACTTGAGAGGAGATTTCAGCCCATAAAGGTGAACGAACCGAGTGCCAAGGAGACCGAGAGAATACTGTTCGGCTTGCGTGAAAGATACGAAAAGCACCACGGACTAAGTATTACCGACGAGGCAATCCGGGGTGCTGTTGAGCTTTCAATTCGATATATAAATGACCGTTTTCTGCCCGATAAGGCAATAGACCTTGTTGACGAGGCGGCATCAAGAGTAAAAATTCTGAATTATTCATCAAGCGACTCTCTGACAATTGCAGAAAATGAGCTTGAGGATATTCTCAAAGAAAAAGAGGTCTCTCTCAAAGAAAACAATTTGAAAAAGGTCAAAGAATTAAAGAAAAAACAGACCGAGCTTGAAAATAATATTCAAATTCTGAAAAACGGTTGGTGCGAAGCTTCAGCACCGTCGATTTCAGTTGAATATGAGGATATTGCCAAAGTTGTCACAGATTGGACGGGTGTGCCCGTGGATAAGCTGATCGAGGAAGAAAGCCATAAGCTCCTGTCCCTTGAAAGCGAGCTGAGGTCAAGAATAATCGGTCAGGATATAGCAATAGATTTGATTGCTCAGGCAATCAGACGAGGCAGAATGGGGCTGAAAAATCCCGAGCAACCAACGGGCTCATTCATATTCGTCGGGCCGACGGGCGTGGGAAAAACCGAGCTTTGTATTGCCCTTTCCGAGATTCTCTTCGGTTCCAAAAGCTCACTCATTCGCTTTGATATGTCGGAGTACACCGAGAAGCACAGCATCTCAAAGCTGATAGGTGCTCCTCCCGGATACGTCGGCTACGGAGAGGGCGGGCTCCTCACCGAAAAGGTAAGACGGAGTCCCTATTGCATCATTTTGTTTGACGAGATAGAAAAGGCACATCCCGAAATTTTCAATCTTATGCTCCAGATACTTGAGGACGGTATGCTGACCGACGCACAGGGCAAAAAAGTGAGCTTTAAAAATGCTTTGATTGTAATGACCTCAAACCTTGGATCACAAAGCAGCACGAATGAAAGCACACTTGGATTTTTCAATTCAAACGATGAAAAATCGCAGATAAAGGAAAGAGAAAAACGCATAAAAAAAGCACTTGAAAACACGTTCAAACCCGAGTTTTTAAACCGTGTGGATGAAATCGTGATTTTCAACTCTCTGACAAGAGAGAATATTGAGGATATTTGTGCTATGATGCTACGTTCCCTTTCCGAAAGACTTGAAAAGCTTAATATTCATCTTGAATTTGACAGAACAGCAATAAGAAAAATATCAAGCGAGGCATACGATAATTATTCGGGAGCGAGAAAGCTCCGTCGAGCGATAAGACGTCTTGTTGAAAACCCACTTTCAGGCAAGATGCTAAACGGTGAGATTGAGCAAGGCAGCCGCGTCAGGATAAAGGAACAAAGCGAAGAGATTATTTTTGATTTGATAAAAGTCTGATAAATTGGGGGTTGTCGAGCAGTTTACCCTCGCTCGTTGT
>JAZNWX010000033.1:0-1815 GCA_045593575.1 Eubacteriales bacterium
ATTCGCGAGCTCCGAGAACTCCGTGATCGTGGTGAATGCAACCACCACGAAAAAGAACTCGCTCACCGTTTACGGTAAGTCCATACTTTGCGCTCCATTCAAGCTTTCGTATGCCGAATTTCTGTCTTACCTCGTCCTTCTCGCTCTTAAGCACAAGTTCATACAGGAAGGGATTATCTACGCTCCACAGTTTAGCATCATTAAGTTCAATTACGCCCGTTTTTCCGCTATAGACAAGATTTTCACCGTCATATATCTGAGCTGAAATGTCCGAACCTTCAACAGTTCTCGCATTGATTTCAATTTTTACAGGAGCAATATCAAGAGTTTTGATATCCACGTCGCTAATATAGTCCTTATCCCTGACAAGCAAGCTGACGGGTCTATAAATTCCCGAGCCCGAATACCAACGGCAGTTCGGCTCAAGTGAGTTGTCAACAAGTACGAGAACTGTGTTCTCCCCTGCCACGATATAAGGTGTAATATCGACGTCAAATGCGGTATATCCGTATCTGTGCTCACCTGCAAGAGCGCCATTTATCATCACCTTGCAATTCTGATAAACACACTCAAAATGCAAAACGTGTGATTTCTCAATATCCGCCTTGTCGATTGCAAAATTCTTCTCGTAAACGTATTTTCCGCCCGGGAAATAACCCGAATTAATACCATTTCGAGTGGAGGAATTTCTTTTTTCAATTATCATCGCATCGTGCGGCAAATCCACCTCAATCGGCTCATCGCCCACTCTGCAAAATATCCATTTTTTATTGAAGTCCAAGCCCAAAAACACCTCTCCTTCTATTAATCCATTATAATTTTATCACTTTCCTATTGCATTGTATTGCAAAATAGTATATAATTATGTATATTAGTATATTTGGAGTAAAAATATGAAGAATTTTAAGACATATTGCGATATTTTTTACGCTTCACACTATCTTCCAATAGCTCTTTACGAGAATGACAAATTTGTCTGCGCCTCAGGTTTCTATAATGAGGGAGACCCCTACCCCTTCGTGTTCTCAAAATTAAATCAAATGGAAAGCCCCGCAATTCACGTTTCCTCAGACACGGGCTATTTCGGGCTTGTAAAATGCTCCGACGGCATTCATTCTTTTGTCTTTGGCCCTGCTTATTCAACACCCATCACCGAGGGATTTGTGCGCTCGTATATAAGCAAAAATGCCATCTCTCCCCTTCTTTATAACGAAATAGAAGCATTTTTGAAAGGTATTCCCCTGTACACCTATAATCAATTTATGAACCTTTTAATACACGAGCATTTCGTGTTCACGGGCGAGCATAAAAGTATTTCCGACAGCTTTGGAATAACGGACACAAATATTCAGGAGCTTATTGGTCAGCACCACTCACAAAAGCAATACAGCGACCGTGAAAATGCAATAACTCACGGCACATATCCTTTTGAACAACAAATGCTTGACCTCATTAGAAATGGCGAGGTCGAAAAGCTCAATCAATTCCTTCTTGCCTCGGCAAAAATGCCGAATACAGCAAACGAGGGAAAGCTCGCTGAAACTCCTTTGCGTCAGGCAAAAAACATCTTCATCGGCTTGGTGACCGTGATCGGCAAATTCGCCGCGATCCCTGGCGGACTTGATATTGAAGAAACGTATCAGTTGATTGATACATATATTCAGGAATGTGAAAAATTGCAAAGCGAAGAGGCAGTAAAAAATCTGCAATATAATATGCCAATGGACTTTGTGAAACGCATTGCACAAAAAAAGCTCCCCGAGGGAGTTTCAAAAGAAATTTACACCTGTATGCAGTACATTTCCACTCATATAA
>JAZNWX010000034.1:0-3241 GCA_045593575.1 Eubacteriales bacterium
GAGCGCTATGATGAGGATTTTGCAACCCTTACCGAGCAGATATCAGCTTTTGACGAAAAGATTTCGGCAATAAGCGAAATCAGAGGTGATAAGGATATAGAAAAGAATGAGCTCATTGATAAAAAGGATGAGCTTTCACAATCCATAACGGCAATCTATATCCGAATTAACGAGCTTCAAAAGGATATTGAAACCGAAAATCTTCTTATTGAAAAGAGCCGTGAGCATATCGAAGCTCTCAAGGGCGATATTGACGGTCAGGACGAAAAGGTTAAGGAATACAAGGAACGTCTTGCTTTTCTTGAAAAAGAGAGAGAAGAGAACCGCGTAAAGCTTGCAGAGGGCGAAAAGGTTCTTGATGAGCTTAATTCTGACCGAGCACGTCTTGAAGAGAACGGAACGGAATACGAAAAGAAGATCAACGCGGTTAATGCAAGGATCAAAGAAAAAATGGGACATAAGGATATTCTTGTCAGAGAGAATTCTGCTAACGAGAATAAGCTTGAAAACCTCAAGAACGAGTATGACAAGCTCTCAGGCAAGCTTTGGGATGATCACGAGCTTACCCGTGCTCAGGCGATGGAGCTTGGATATGAGCAGATTACTGCTGAGGAGCGTCCCGCTGTTGCGAAGATACAAACGGAATGCAGAAATAAGCTCCGTGCGATAGGTCACGTTGACCTTGATGCTGTCAATAAATATAAAGAGGTCAAGGAGCGCTATGACTATATGGACAAGCAGATTCGCGACCTTATGACTTCAAAAACCGAGCTTGAAAAGATTATTTCTCAGCTTGATGAAGAGATGAAGACCTCATTTATCGAGTCCTTCCATAAGATTAACGAGAACTTTAACAGAGTATTCGTTGAGCTTTTTGGCGGCGGATATGCAGAGCTTCAGCTCACTGATCCTGAGGACGTTCTCAATTGCGGCATTGAAATCAAAGCCGCACCTCCAGGAAAGATTATCAAGAATCTTATGCAGCTTTCGGGCGGTGAGCAGGCATTTATCGCAATTGCCCTATTCTTTGCGGTGTTGCAGGTTAACCCGTCACCGTTCTGTATTCTTGACGAGATTGAGGCAGCACTTGACGAGGCTAACGTTTCAAGATTTTCAGAGTACATTAAAAAATACACGGGCGGCACACAGTTTATCCTTATCACACACAGACGAGGTACTATGGAATCCGCTAACCGTCTTTACGGCGTAACTATGCCCGAGCACGGTATATCTAAGATACTTTCTTTGAATGTCGCTGATATTGCAAAGAAGAAGGAAGGAGATTGGGATGGCATTTTTGGATAAATTAAAAGCAGGACTTCAAAAAACCAAGAACGCACTTTTTTCACCTATAGATCAGATGCTTAAGGCATTTACAAGGGTGGATGAGGATCTTCTTGAAGAGCTTGAAGAAATGCTCATCTGTGCCGATGTAGGTGCAGGTGCAACTGATGAGATTATTGAAAAACTCAGAGATGATATCAAAGAGGAAAAAATAAAGGATGCTGATGAGGTAAGAGCGTTCCTCAAAAATACACTTAAAGAGATGATTGGAGAGGGCGGTCCTCTTGTGCTTGATACAAAGCCCTCCGTTATCCTTGTGATAGGTGTAAACGGAGCAGGCAAGACAACCTCAATCGGCAAGATTTCAAACAAGCTTCACAAGGATGGCAAAAAGGTTGTTGTTGCGGCTGCAGATACCTTCCGTGCGGCAGCTATCGATCAGCTTGCTGTTTGGTGTGAGAGAAGCGGTGTTGATCTTGTTAAGCAGAACGAGGGAAGTGATCCTGCTGCTGTAGTTTATGATGCTATAAATTACGCAAAGAACAAGCAAGCAGACGTTCTTATCGTTGATACTGCAGGCAGACTTCACAACAAGAAGAACCTTATGAACGAGCTTGAAAAAATCAATCGCGTTATTTCAAGAGAGTTGCCCGATGCTTCGCGTGAGAACCTTTTGGTGCTTGATGCTACCACGGGACAGAATGCGATCCTTCAGGCGAAGGAATTCAAGAACGCAGCGGATATTACAGGTCTTGTACTCAATAAGCTCGACGGTACTGCAAAGGGTGGAATTGTTCTTTCAATCAAGAGAGAGCTTGGCATTCCCGTTAAGTTCATCGGTGTTGGTGAAAAGATTGACGATATGCAGCCATTTAACGCAGAAGAGTTTATTTCAGCATTGTTTGAATAATGAAAGATATCAAAATAGTTTTTGCCTCGGGTAATAAACATAAAATTGAGGAATTTGCTGCAATTCTTAAAGGATATATACCGCAAGTTGAAGTGGCTTCAATGAAGGATGTCGGCATTTTTGACGATATTGTTGAGGATGGCTTGACCTTTGAAGAGAATGCAATGATAAAAGCTCTTGCTGTTTCAAAATACGGATATATCGGAGTTGCGGATGATTCAGGAATTTCCGTTGATGCACTTGACGGTGCACCGGGCATTTATTCTGCAAGATATGCGGGAGAGCACGGAAACGATAAGAAGAATAATCAGAAATTACTTGCAGATATGCAGGGAGTTGATAACAGGGGCGGTGCATTCGTTTGTGCAATTGCCTGTGCTTTTCCCGACGGTATTGAATGTGAGGATTTTTGTGTACGCGGTGAATGCCGAGGTACAATTCTTCATAAAGAAAAGGGAGAGGGCGGCTTTGGCTATGATCCGTTGTTCTTTGTTGAAGAATACGGCAAGACCTTTGGTGAGCTTTCATCCGAAGAAAAAAACAAAATCAGCCACAGAGCTGTGGCAACAGAGCTTTTTGCAAAAGAGCTTTGCAGGGTGCTTGACATTAAGGAGTAAAATATGAGCAGATATTACACAACTTCACTCCTTATTTTCAGTATTTTGGGTGGCGGTGTTACTTATCTTTTGGTATCAACGATGGCAGACACACCAACCTCGGTTCTTTTTGGTGCATTAACCACCTTGGGTATTTCAATAGTTATACCCGCTATGTTCGCTTACGGAGACAGAAAATTGAATGCACTACGCAAGGAGATAAAGGAACCGATAGTTATTGACGAACGTGTAAATTACATTGTGGGCAAGGAAGTAAAGCAGGGCTTTATGATTACTACAAAGGAGAGTATGTTCGTCATTTCAAGTAACAATCAAAAACCGGTTAAGTTTGAAATTAAAAAGAGTGATGTGAAAAAGATTTCGGTTACGGAGGGTGTTTATTTGAATATCTTCCTTGACTATGACAAATGTATCAGAGTTTTCGCAGCTA